>JBBQDF010000140.1:0-7106 GCA_038319475.1 Thermoanaerobaculia bacterium | reverse complement strand
ATTCCGGAGGTCAGCTCGTCATGGTGCGAGGCGAGCCGGCGCGAGAGGGTTTTCAACTCGACGTCTTCCATGTGGGAGATCAGCGCGTCGAGATCCGCGCGCGCGAGCTGAAAAGACGAAAGAGCTTCGTTGTCGTCGCCGAACGAATCGAGGATCTCGTCCGCGTGGCACTCGATCGGAGCGCGCACGCGGTTGCGAAGGAGATCGAGGAGCTTCGCGCGGGCAGACTCTTGAGCGGCGTCTTCGATCATCGTCGCGCCTCCCGGAGGGCCCGGACCCAGGACGTTAAGGCGTCGGCATCCGCGACGAGCGCAGACCATGCCCCGCGGTCGAGCCGTCCTTCCGCCAGCGCGGCCCACGCGGAACGCAGCCGGCTGGCGGTGTCGGTCGCTTCCGAAAGGATGTCGCCGGCGGCGGCGGGAAGAAGAGAGATTCGCCGGTGCGCGATCCACGCCGCGGGATCGGGGATCCGGTTCTCGAGGTAGGGCCTCGCCACGTCCGCCTGCCGGCCGAGCTCTCGCAGCGAGGCGGCGTCGGCGCGCACCTTGCGGCGCAAGGCCTTGAGCAAGGTCTGCTGAACGAGAAGCTCGTGCTCGACGGCCGGCCCGCGCGCGGAAAGCTCGCGGGAGAGCGCCCGCTCGCGGACGCCGCGGACGAGCAGGCCGGCCGATTTCGACAGGAGGTCCCTCTCGGAGGCGGTCAGGAGCGTCGATCCCGAGATCTCGCGCCCCAGGGTCGTCGCGCCTTCGAGGGCCCGCGCCGCCGCGCCGGAGGCCGCGGTGTCGACGGCGGAGTCCGCCAGCTCCCGCAGCGCCTCGAAGTAGCGGGCGAGCAGGCGCGCGTGCTGGCGCAGCCGCTCGAGATCGGCGATTTCGTTCTCGACGCCGGCGTGCTTTTCGAGAACGATCCGGCGCTCCTCCCGGGCGAGTCCCTGCCCTTCCGACAGCGCGCGGGCCGAATCGGCGTCGAGCGCCGTTTCCTCGGCGAGCACGAGAAGCGCGTCCATCGCGCGCCCCCACGCGGCGCCCGCCGTTCCCACGGCCGCCGCATGCCCGAGCCTCACGGAGGTGCATCCGCAGGCGAGCAGCAGCCAGACGGC
This sequence comes from Thermoanaerobaculia bacterium, assembly GCA_038319475.1. Taxonomy (GTDB): domain Bacteria; phylum Acidobacteriota; class Thermoanaerobaculia; order UBA5066; family Gp7-AA6; genus JALYUA01. Next base: position 6,007 of record JBBQDF010000140.1, on the reverse strand, counting down.
GGCAGAGGGGGCGCGCGATTTCATCGGGAGTGGGATGTTCGTACGCGCGCGAGTTTATCGCGGGGAACGTCCGCGGCCTGCCCTATACTCTGCGCCTTCGATCAAGGAGGTCCCTTGCTCCATCCCCGGCAAACGCTCGCGCTCGCGAGCTTTCTGGCCCTCTGCCTGCCCTTTTCTTTGTCCGCCCTGCCGAGATCCGCCGCGTCGCCCACGAAGACCACGCCGGAGAAACCGAAGACGTTTTCGGACCTCTTCGAGGGCCTCCGGTTCCGCAACATCGGTCCGTTCCGCGGCGGGCGCGTGACGGCCGTGACCGGCGTGCGCCACGATCCGCTGACTTACTATTTCGGGTCGACGGGCGGAGGCGTGTGGAAGACCTCCGACGGCGGATCGAACTGGGAGGCGGTTTCCGACAAGGACTTCAAGACGGGGTCCGTCGGGGCGATTGCGGTGTCGGAATCGGACCCGAACGTCGTGTACGTCGGAATGGGGGAAGCGCCGATCCGGGGCAACGTCTCTCACGGCGACGGCGTGTACAAATCGACCGACTCGGGGCTCACCTGGACCTCGATGGGATTGAAAGGGACCCGCCAGATCGCGCGCGTACGGATCCATCCCAACGACCCCGACCTCGTCTACGTCGCGGCGCAGGGGCACGTCTGGGGACGGCACGCCGATCGCGGGATCTACCGTTCGAAAGATGCCGGGCGCACGTGGGCGAAGGTCCTGTACGTGAACGACCAGACGGGAGCGTCCGACCTCGCGATGGACCCCTCCAATCCGCGCACGCTCTACGCCGCCTTCTGGGACGCCGTGCGCAAGCCGTGGGAACTCGTCGACGGCGGCCCGGGAAGCGCGCTTTATCGTTCGACCGACGGCGGGGACACCTGGAAGAAGCTCGAGGCCGACGGGCTCCCGGCCGGGGTCTGGGGGAAAGTCGGCGTGGCGGCTTCCGGCGCGCGGCCCGGCCGCGTCTACGCCTTCATCGAAGCGAGGGAGGGCGGAGGGCTCTTCGTCAGCGACGACCGCGGCGACAAATGGAAGCACGTCAACGACGAGCACAAGATCCGGCAGCGCGCCTGGTACTACGCGTGGGTGTATCCGGACCCGAAAAGCGCGGACACGCTGTATCTCCCGAACGTCAACCTGCACCGCTCGACGGACGGCGGCAGGACATTTGTGAACGTCGCCTCGCCGCACGGCGACCATCACGACCTCTGGATCGACCCGGACGATCCCACCCGGATGATCCTGGGAAACGACGGCGGCGCCACGATCAGCTTCAACGGGGGGCGAACCTGGTCGACACAGAACAATCAGCCGACGGCGCAGTTCTACCGGGTGACGACCGACGACCGGTTTCCCTACTGGGTCTACGGCTCGCAGCAGGACAATTCGAACGTCTGCATTCCGAGCGGAGTCCCCGGCGCCGGGATCGACATGGCCGACTGGCACTCGGCCGGCGGGGGTGAAAGCGGGTGGATTGCGCCCGACCCGAAGAACCCGGACGTCGTGTACGCCGGGGAGTACGGCGGGCAGATCACGCGGTACGACCATCGCACCCGACAGGCGCGCGAGATCGGCGTGTGGCCGCAGCTGGCCGACGGTCATGCGACGCGGGACTTGAAATACCGCTTCCAGTGGAACGCGCCGATCGTGATCTCGCGGCACGACCCGAAGACGCTGTACCACGCGTCTCAGATCCTCCTGCGCAGCCGCGACGAGGGGGAGACGTGGGAAGAGGCGAGCCCGGACTTGACGCGCAACGACCCCGCCAGGCAGGGGGACTCGGGCGGACCGGTCGCGCGCGACATCACGGGCGTCGAGGTCTACGACACGATCTTCGCTCTGGCGGAATCGCCCGTCGAGCCCGGCGTCCTCTGGGCGGGCTCGGACGACGGTCTCGTCCACGTCACGCGCGACGGCGCTAAAACGTGGCAGAACGTGACCCCGAAGGGGATCCCGGAGTGGATCCAGATCAATGCCATCGACGCATCGCCGCACGAGAAGGGCGTCGCGTACGTCGCGGCGACGCGGTACAAGTTCGACGACTTCGCGCCGTATCTGTACAGGACGAAGGATTACGGGAAGACGTGGACGAAGATCGTCACGGGGATCGCGGCCGACGCGTTTGCGCGGGTCGTGCGGGAGGATCCGGCGAGGCGCGGTCTTCTCTACGCCGGCACCGAAACGGGCCTCTACGTGTCGTTTGACGATGGCGGCCGCTGGACCGGGTTCCAGCGAAACCTCCCCGCGACGCCGATCACCGACCTGACGGTCAAGAACGGGGACCTGGTCGTCGCCACACAGGGCCGCGCGTTCTGGATCCTGGATGATTTGACGCCCCTGCGGCAGTGGAACGAGAACATCCCGACGTCGGGCCCGCGCCTCTTTCGTCCGCGAAAGGCCGTTCGAATTCAGACCGAGCGCGTGGACGAAGAAGACGAACCCCTGCGCGGCGTCGGCACCAATCTCTTAAACGGCGTGATCGTCGACTACTGGCTGCCGGAAAAGCCGGCGAAGGGTGAGAAGGTCTCAATTGAGATCCTCTCCGAAGGAAAAGTCATCCGCGCGTTCTCCAATCAGAAGCCGGAGAAGGAGGGGGACTTAAAAGAGCAGGCCGCGAGAGAGGAAGAGGAAAAGGACCGCGACAAGCCGCTCGAGCCCAAAGCCGGCGTGAACCGCTTCGTGTGGGACATGCGGGTGTTCAAGCCGACGCTCGTCCCGAAGGCCGTTTTCAACGAAGGGACGAAGTCGCCGCCGAAGGTGGGGCCGGGGTCCTACCAGGTGCGGCTCACGGCCGGCGGGAAGTCCTTCACCGAGACGGCGGTCGTCGAGCCGCACCCGGGAGGATTCGCCTCGGCCGCGGACCTGAAGACGCAGTACGACCTTCTGGCGGCGATCCGGGACCGGCTCTCGGAGGCGCACGCCACGGTGCTCAAGATCCGGGATGCGCGGACGCAGGCGAAGGATCTGGGAGCGCGCGCCGCTCGCCTCGGCAAGGGAGACGACCTGGCGCGGCGGGCCGCCGCTCTCTCCGTCAAGCTCACGGCGATCGAAGAGAAGCTCATCAACCCGAACATCAAGGCGAACGAAGACGACCTGAACTTCGAGCCCAAGCTCGACCATGACCTGACGAACCTCGCCGGAATCGTGGCGAGCGCCGACGCGAAGCCGCTGGCTTCCTCGGTCCGGTACTACGATCTCCTGAAAACCCGGCTCGCCGCGGTCATCGGCGAGTTCGACCGCTTGATCGAAGGGGACATCGCGGAATTCAACCGCGCCGCCGACGCGCTGATGATCCCTCGCGTGGCTCCCGCCCCGAAGCTGGACGCCGCGGCGTCCTAGCGGCGCCCCGCGAAGCAGTGCGGAAAGGACGCCGCGTCATTTTCGGGCGCGCGCGTCCCACGCGCGCCCGAAAAATGCTAAAAGAAAGCCTCGCGAACACGCGGTCAGGAAAAAAACGAGACCCTGCCGAGCCCGAACTGCCGCGTACCAGATTCCCCAGGAGAGAAACATCATGCTCGACCGTTCTTTCATCACGACCGCCACGGAACTCCCCGGATACCGCGTCGTCAGAAACCTCGGAGTCGTCCGGGGGATCACGGTGCGGTCCAGAAGCGTCATCGGAACGATCGGCGCCGGGCTTCAGAGCTTAATCGGCGGCAACATCACGATCTGGACGCAGCTCTGCGAACACACGCGTTCGGAGGCGTTCGAGCTTCTCGCGCAGCACGCGGAGCAGATGGGCGCAAACGCCGTGATCGCGATGCGCTACGACGCCAACGAAATCGCGCAGGGAGTCGCCGAGGTCCTCGCCTACGGCACCGCGGTCGTGGTGGAAGCGGCCAGGTGAGGAGGTGAGACGGGAGGAGTTGAGAGCTCAGGGTTGAGGATTGAGGGTTGAGAGAGTCGACTTCCGGATCAAAACGGTGTTTGAACTCTCCACTCTAAACTCTTCTCTTGACATTCAACTCTCAACGCATAACCCCTTCCCCCTCGTACCAGCCCTTCGCGCCGAGCAGCTTGAGCTTCGACGACGGGCCTTCGATCTCGAGTCCCACGTTCAAGAGCCCGCCTTCCACCAGGAACGCGCCCTTCTTCGCCGGTCCCGCCGCGCGGTAACGGCCGCGGATGCGGAACGAGCCGCCCTTCGCGTCCAGCTGCTCGATTTCGAGGAGGGACTTCCCGACGCCGACGCGGCCCGTCGCTTCGATTCCTTCGAGCTTCAAGATCCCGCGCGCCCAGCCGGGCAGGTTGGTATCGAAGAGGGTGAAAAGAGGCCGGGCATCCCGGCAGGCGAGCGACACGCGCGTCTGGAAAACGGCGGCGCGTCCGGACTGAATGTCAGCGGAAGGCAGGGTGAATCTGCCCCACCACTCGCGGGAATCCGGCCCCGTTCCTCCCTCCGTCGCGTGTGTGAGCTCGATGTGCGACCCGGAAAGATTGATCCGGTCCTTCTCGAAGGTCCAGGGGTCCAGCTTGATCCTTATGGCCGCATCGGAGCGCAAATCCGATTTCCGGTATCGCGCGAGCACGCGGCGGCTGATCAGCGAGAGCGTGCCCTTTCCAACTCCCTTGTCGACGTCGACCGCGAGGTGCGCGGTGCCGCCCCCTCCCGAGAGCCGCGGCTCCCCGTCGATGAAGTAGTTTAAGAACTCGAGCCCCGCGAGAGGCCCGTCGAGCCGGACCCGCCCGGAGATCATGGGCCAGACCTGATTGCCGCTCAACTGGCGCTGGTCGTACTGGTGGATCTCGCAGTTGACTTCGAAGGCCGCCCGGCGGGTGATCACGTGCCTGCCGAGCGTCAGATCGCCGCCCGAGAGCGCCAGACGCGCCGGCCCGACCTGCGCGTGCCGCCCGGACAGGAGGTTGAACGACCCGTCGAGCGTCCCGGCGCCGCGGTAGCGATAGATGTCGATCCAGACCTGCCGCACGGCGTCGATGTGTATGTTGTCGAAGTTCAGCCGGAAAGGGTGCGACTCGTCGGAGGATTTCGATCCCTGCGCCGGCGCATTCCGGTTCCCGTTCTCCGAAGCGGGTTGCGGGGCCGGCGCGGCGGCCGCCGCTTTTCGACCGCCGCCCGCACCGGGGTCTTCGACGGGAGGCTCGTGGGCGATCAGCGGCCTTTCCGGGAATCCGGGGATCGGGGGCAGAGCGGCGAAATGCTCCGGCGCTTTCTGGGACGGGTCCGGCCGGAGCCGCAGCCGGTAATCGAGGCCGGAGCCGCGAACCCGCGTGAAGTGCAACTCGTGCGAGAGGAGCCCGAGCACGGAAAGGGAAACCCGGGCCTCTTCCAGCCGGAAGTAGAACTCGACGTTTGGATCCCGGTTGCGCAGTTCGAATCCGGAGACGTGCACGTCCCACGGAAACCATCCGGAAGCCGCCGCGTACTCGATCCGCAGCTTTTCGGGCTCCTTGTTCGCCCACTCTTTGATCTTCCCGGTGGTCAAAATGCGGTGCAGGGCGATCGAGGCGCCGACGCCGATCAGGAGTAGAAGGAGCAGCACGCTTCCCGCGATCCACAGCGCGATCCGCGCCGGCCGCCCGGGGCGCGCGGCGGCATTCTTTCTGGAGGTCTTTGCCATGCTGTCCGGTGCGCCTCTCCGCAAAGGGCGGGCCACTTGACGCGGCGCTCCGCCTCGTGTGGGCCGGCGTTCTGTCGGCGCCGGGAACTTTGAGGGGCGTTTTTCGTTATAGGAGCCATGAGCGCCCTGCCCATCGAAGCGAGAGGTCTGCGCAAGGCCTACCGCGCCGGCCTGAAGGGCAGGACCGTGCTCGCTCTGGACGGGCTCGACCTCGACGTGCGGCCGGGCGAGATGTTCGGTCTGCTCGGGCCAAACGGCGCGGGGAAGACGACGACCTTGAAGATCCTGCTGGGGTTGACGCGAGCGACCGCCGGGCAGGCGCGCATCTTCGGGATCCCGGTCGGGCGTCCGGAGAGCCCCCGACGGGTCGGGTACCGTCACGAGGGACACCCCATCCCCGGGTATCTCACCCCGCGGGA
>JBBQDF010000139.1:0-7144 GCA_038319475.1 Thermoanaerobaculia bacterium | reverse complement strand
CCAAGAGAGGCCGGACGCGGGCGCGTGAGGGGATCCGGTTCTTCTGCATGGAGCGTTACTTCGGCGGCTTCGTCAAGTCAGTCGCGCTCCCCCGCGCGGTCAACACCCACCAGGCCAGAACGCAGCTGAAGGAAGGGCTCCTCGAGATCGTGCTCCCTCACGTGCCGGATCAGAGAGAGAAGGAGACAGAGATCCCCGTCCGCAGCGAGGAAGAGCGCCGGGAATGAGCGCCTCGCAAAGCCGATTTTCACCTGCCGTAACGCCGGAGTCGCCGACCGAGGACAGAACGGAATTTTCGAACCATGCCTGAAACGGAAGAAAAAGAAGCGACGGCCGAGAGGGAGCAAGAGCTCCCCATACCGGACATCCTACCCGTCCTCCCTCTGAAGGACGTCGTGGTTTTCCCGTTCATCATCCTCCCGCTGTCGGTCTCGCGGGAAAAATCGATCACGGCGGTCGACGCCGCCCTGGCTGAGCAGCGCATCATCATGCTCGTCGCGCAGCGCGACGCGCAGAGTGAGACGCCGCGCCCGGAAGAGCTTTTTCCGGTTGGCACGGTCGCCGCCATCATGCGAATGCTGAAGCTTCCCGACGGCCGGATCCGGCTCCTGGTCCAGGGGCTGTCGCGCGCGCGCGTGGATTCTTTTCTTTCAGAAGAGCCGTACCTGAAGGCGAAGATCACGAAGCTCGAGGAGCCTCCCACTCCGAAGGTCCTTCCGCCGGAGCAGGAGGCCCTCCTGCGAAGCGTCAAGCAGAACCTCGAGAAGTCGGTGTCGCTCGGAAAGAACATCTCGCCCGAGGTCATGGTGATCGCCGCGAACCTGGACGACCCCGCCCGGTTGGCGGATCTGGCCGCGTCGAACCTGGACCTGAAGCTCGAGGATGCGCAGAAGGTGCTCGAATCGACGGACCCGATCGAGCGGCTGCGGCTGGTCAATGACAGCCTGAGCAAGGAAATCACCGTTCTGACGATGCAGCAGGAGATCTCGTCGCAGGCTCGCGGGGAGATGGATAAGTCGCAGCGCGAGTACTACCTGCGCCAGCAGCTGCGCGCGATCCAGCAGGAGCTCGGCGAAGGCGAGGAGATGTCGGAAGACGTCGCGCAGTTCCGCAAGCTCGTCGAAGAAAAAAAGATCACCTCGGAGGCGGCGAACGAGATCGAGAAGCAGATCAAGAGGCTCGAGCGCAGCCATCCGGATTCGGCGGAAACCGCGATCATCCGGACCTACCTCGACTGGCTGACGGGTCTTCCCTGGGGCAACCTGTCGGAGGACTCCGCCGACATCGACCGCGCGCGCGAGATCCTGGACGAGGACCATTACGACATCGAGAAGGTCAAGGAACGGATCATCGAGTACCTGGCGGTTCATGCGTTGAAGAAGACCCTCAAGGGACCGATCCTCTGCTTCGTCGGGCCTCCTGGAGTCGGCAAAACGTCCCTCGGGCGTTCCATCGCGCGCGCGCTCGACCGTAAGTTCGTCCGGCTTTCTCTCGGCGGCGTCCGCGACGAAGCGGAGATCCGGGGACACCGCCGGACGTACGTCGGCGCGATGCCGGGCCGCATCGTGCAGGGGATCCACCAGGCGGGAACGTCCAACCCGGTGTTCATGCTCGACGAAATCGACAAGATCGGCGCGGATTACCGGGGTGACCCCTCTTCGGCGCTCCTCGAGGTCCTGGACCCCGAGCAGAACTTCTCGTTCCGCGATCACTACCTGAGCGTTCCGTACGACCTTTCGAAGGTGCTCTTCATCGCGACCGCGAACATCCTCGATCCGATCCAGCCCGCCTTCCTCGACCGGATGGAGGTGATCCGCCTCTCCGGGTACACGATGGAGGAAAAACGCACGATCGCCCGGCGGCATCTCATTCCCAAACAGCTCGAGGAAAACGGGATCGGCGAGGGGAACCTCGAGTTCACGGACTCGGGAGTGGAGAAGCTCATCGAGGGCTACACGCGGGAAGCCGGGCTCCGCAATCTCGAACGGGAGATCGGGTCTGTCTGCCGCAAGGTCGCGGTGGCCGTCGCGAAGGGGAAGAACCGCCGCTACCGCATCACCTCCGCCTCGGTGGAAAAAATGCTCGGCCCCGTGAAGCACTTCCCCGACGAGCTCCTGAAGAAGGACGAGATCGGCGTTTCGACGGGTCTTGCGTGGACCTCGGTGGGAGGCGACATCCTGTTCATCGAGGCTCTCGCGGTCCGCGGCAAGGGCGGACTGCGCCTGACCGGCCAGCTCGGCGACGTCATGAAGGAGTCGGCGCAGGCCGCCATGTCCTACGCGCGGGCCCACGCGTCGGATCTCGGGATCGCCGACGATTTCTTCGAGACGCACGACGTGCACGTGCACGTGCCTGAGGGCTCGATCCCGAAGGACGGCCCCTCGGCCGGGATCACGATGGCGACGGCGATGATCTCCGCGTTCACGCAGAGGCTCGCGCGGCGCGACGTGGCGATGACCGGCGAGATCACGCTGCGCGGAGAGGTGCTGCCGATCGGCGGCGTCAAGGAAAAAGTCCTCGCCGCGCGGCAGGCGAACATCAAGACCATCATCCTTCCGCGGTTGAACCGCCGGGACGTCATCCAGGTCAACCCGCGGATCCTGCAGGGGATGCAGTTCGAATACGTGGACAACGTGGACCAGGTGCTCGACATCGCGCTCTTTCCCCGGGACGCGCGAAACGCTCCTCCGGCGGCCGAGGGGCTCCCGCGCGAGGTGCCGGTCACGACGGCCCCGCGGCCGCCCGCGCGGCCGAATCCCTGACACCGGCGCGCCCGCGCCGCGTTCGGGATAATGCGGCGGCATGAAGGCGGAAGACCGCTTCGTAGAGCGCCTTCGGGCGATGCTGCCGCCGGACGATGCGCTCCTGGTTGGCCCCGGTGACGATGGCGCGGTTCTGCGCCGCCCGCCCGGCGACTCGATCGCGACGACCGACATGCTCGTCGAAGGGATCGATTTCTTAAGCGGGGACGACCCCGAGCGTCTGGGACGCCGGGCGGTGTCCGTCAATCTCTCCGACGCGGCCGCGATGGGCGCGCGGCCCAGGTCGTTTCTTCTCTCGATCGCCGCCCCCCCGGACCGGGACGAGGAATTCGCGCTGGCGGTCTGCCGCGGAGCGATTGCCCGCGGGCGCGAGCACGGTGCGGGGCTCGCCGGGGGCGACCTTTCGCGAGCGCCCTGCATCTTCATTTCCGTGACGCTCTGGGGCGACCTCGAGGGAGCGCCTCTGACCCGCGCGGGCGCCGTTCCCGGCGACCTGCTCTATCTGTCGGGAGCGACCGGCCGCGCGGCCGCGGGTCTGCGCCTGGCGCAGGCGGGTGCCCGGGAGGCGGACTTCCCGGAAGCATCCGATCTGCTCAGGGCGTACCACGACCCGGAGCCCCGCGTCGCGCTCGGCCTCGCGCTCGCCCGGGGAGGCCTGGCGCACGCGGCGATCGATGTTTCCGACGGCCTCGGCCTGGACGCCGCCCGGATCGCGCTCGCCTCCGGGGTCCGCGTCGTCATCGAGCGGGATCGTCTCCCGGTCGCGGGGCCGGTCGAGGCGGCCGGCCGGCGCGAGCGCGTGGATCCCATGGAATGGATTCTTTCCGGGGGAGACGATTACGAAATCCTCTTCGCCGTCCCGCAAAGCGCCGCGTCCGCCGTCGCGGCCGTCGCGGCCGTCGCGGGAACGGTCCCGCTCACGCGAATCGGACACGTCGAGACTGGATCCGGCACGGTGCTACGAGACGGCGCGAACGAGACGGACCTCTCGCGCGCCGGATACGATCACTTCGAGACACGCCGGTGAAATTCCTCCTCTCCCGCGCGCTGCGGCGGCGCAAGATTCACCGTTGGAGACTCCGCCGCCGGTGGCGGGTCCTGGTACTCGACCTTCTCGGCCGCGAGGAATCCCCGGAGAGGGTCGCGGCCGCTATCGGGCTCGGCGTCGCGATCGGGTTTTCGCCTTTCGTCGGCGTTCACTTCGTGCTGGCGCTGGCTCTCGCCCTTATGTTTCGCCTGAACAAGCTCGACGCACTTCTGGGGACTCTCGCCGGAAACGTGCCGACCTGGGGGGTCGTTTTCCCCCTGGGCTTCCGGCTCGGTCGCGCGATCCTCCGGTACGACCGCGCAACCGTCCCGCGCCTGAACATGGGGCCGCTCCTTCACAGCGATTTCACCTGGATATTTCACCCGGTCGAGACCCTGCACGTCGTGTTCGGCCATCGCGCCCTCTGGCCCCGGCTGCTGTCTTTCGTCGTTGGCACGACCATCCTGGCGATCGCGATCGGCCTCGTCGCGGCACTCCTCGCGCGCACGATTCTGCGCGCGTACCATCGCCGCCATCCCCGCGTCGCGATTCGCGCCGCGCATCGCCGGCGCGCGGCGATCGAGGCAGACGCGAGGGAGTCGGAAAACGAGAAACGGGAAAACGAAATCGAAGGGGAAGCCGGAAGCGGGAGCGCCGAGTCCTAGCGCCCCTCCGGAGCCCGCGGCGGCTTCGGGACCGGCATCTCTGCCCGGACCCGTTCGAAGCGCGGCGCGTAAGGAGGGTTGTCGGCGGCGGCTTTTTCCAGGGCCCCGAGGTCGTCGCCGTTTCCCGAGACGCGCCAGGCCTTCTCGAAAGCGAGCGTCGCCGCAAAGGGATGACCGGAAAGAGATGCGGCGCGCGCCAGCACCCGGAAAGCGGAGGCGGCCCGGGGGTCGAGTTTCAGCGCGGCACGCGCCTCCTTTCTCGCTTCTTCGACGCGCCCGACGCGAAGCAGCCAGTCCGCATGGTCCGCGTGGACGGCGCAAGAACGGGGACCGAGCTCGAGCACCCGTCTCCACGCCGCCTCCGCGCCCGGTGACGGTTCGCGTGAGAGAACCATGGCGAGCCTGTAGGCGAGCGGCAGGGAACCGGAGTTGCTCGCGAGCCCGCGCCGGTCGTTCGCCGCCGCCTCGGCGAGGCGGCCCTGCGCTTCTAGCACCAGGCCGAGGCCGAAAAAGCCGTTCTCGTACGAAGGATTGACCTCGAGCGCGCGACGATAGGAGGCCTCCGCCTCCCGCAGCATTCCCAGGTCCTTTTCGGCGCGGCCCTTCCCGGCCCAGGCGTCCCAGTACCCGGCATAAAGAGACACGGCGCGCGAATAGTGCGCCAGCCCTTCCCGGGGGCGCCCCGTTTCAACGTGAATGTAGCCCTCGTTGTAATGGGCCTTTGCGCTTTCGGGGGACGTGCGGACCGAGTTGGCAAAAATCGCGGAGTCGCTCCACCAGACGGGACTCCGAATGACGGTCCTCCCGGCAAACGCGAGCGCGATCGAGGCGGCGGCGACCCGGCGACGCGGCGCGAGATCGTGGAGTTCCCGGACGCCCCGGGAGCAGACGGCCGCCAGAAGGAGACAGAGCCCCGCGGACGGAAGGTACGCGGTGCGTTCGCCGAAAACAGTGCCGATCGGGTAAAGAACGTTCGCCGTCGGAAGAAACGCGACCCCGAAAAAGAGCACGCCGAGCGCGGCGGGAGAACCGTGAGCGAGGCGGCGGAGCGCGAGCGCGGCGGCGACGAGAAGCAGCGCCGCTGCGGCCGCTCCAGGCAGCGAGACACCGCGCGCGATCCGGATCGACCATGCCGACTCGTCCGCCGAGAGATGGAGGGGAAAGAGCGTCCGGCCCGCGTATCGCAGGAGGAGCAGGGAAGCATTGAGGGCGCGGGGCGCGGGCGCCAGAGGTGCCAAAGGATTCTCTACTTCGAAAATCCCCGTCTCGCGCGCCCGGAGAATTCCGCCCAGCACCCACGCGCGGAGAGCGAAGACCCCGCCGAGCACCGCCGCCGCGCCGGCGAACGCGGGCAGACCGCGGCGCAGAGCGACCCGCAGGCGGGTTCCGAGCGCTCCGCCCGGCTCGCTCCAGGCGAGCAGGAGGAACAGAAGCGCCGGGGCGACGGCCGCGCTCTCCTTGGTCAGCACCCCCAGGCCATAGAGAAGAAGGGCGAGCGCCAGCCGGCCGGGCCGCCACGGGGGCCTGGCGGCGCGCAGCGCGACGTGAACGAACGCGAGCGCGAACACCGCGGCGAGAGTCTCGCCGCGTCCGACCAGGCTCGTGACCGCCTCGACGTGGATCGGAGCGACGGCAAAAAAGAGCGAGGCGAGCCATGCGGCCGCCCGCGTGACCCCCGCTCGAACCAGAAGCGCACCGAGCAGCAGCGTCGCCGCCGCATGCAGGAGCACGTTGACGAAGTGAAAGGCCTCAGGCACCCGCCCGTGCACCCACCACTGCACCGCATAGGAAAGAAGCAGAACGGGCCTGTACGCCGTCCCGGACCCGCGAGGGCCGCCGAAATAGGGGGTCGAGAAGATCTCTCCGACCCGTTGCGGCGAATGGATCCGCGGATTGTCCCGGATGATCGCCTTGTCGTCGTACGAGAACGTCCCCGTCATGCCGTTGGCGTACGCGACCAGACAGAGGACAACGAGCAAAAAGGCCCACGCCCTCCGATGTGGCGGGGACGCGAAGTCGCTCATTCGGGCCGAAGTGTAGAGGAGAGCCGGGCAACCCGTGCGCCCCCGGAGCCGTCAGGAGCTCCGCGCGCCCCCCCGCTCCGGCGAACGCGGGATCTTCAGCTCGCGGATCAGGTACAGAAGCGCCTGTCGCGACAGCTTCAGGTCCCGCGCCGCGCGGCTGCGGTTTCCTCCCGAGCGTTCCAGCGCCTCCATGATCAGGCCCCGCCGATGCGAATCGACCCGGGTGCGATACCCGTGTCGCGGATCCCGCGGACGGGCCGATTCCCGCACGGCCTGAGGCAGGAGCGAAGCATCGACCCGGCTTCCTTCCGCCAGCGCCGCCGCCTGTCCGATCGCGCTCTGGAGCTCGCGCACGTTGCCGGGCCAGGAATGGGCGAGCAGCGCCGCCGCCGCGTCCGGCGAGAGCGCGAGCTCTCCGCGGCCATACTCCCGCGACGCCTGAGCCAGGAAGTGGCGGGCGAGAAGAAGGATGTCGCGTCCTCGGTCGCGCAGCGGCGGAAGCCGGACGACCGCGACGTCGAGCCGGTAGAACAGGTCCTCGCGGAAGCGTCCGGCGTCGACCTCCCGCGCGAGATCCCGCGACGTCGCGGAAACGACGCGCACGTCGATCCTCCGCGCCCGGTTCTCGCCGACCCGCCGGATCTCTCGATCCTGCAACACACAAAA
>JBBQDF010000138.1:0-7164 GCA_038319475.1 Thermoanaerobaculia bacterium | reverse complement strand
GATGCGCCCACGCTGCCGCGGTTTCATGGCGGCCCACGGCCCGCCTTCAAATGCCTTGCGCGCGGCGGCGACCGCAATGTCCAGGTCTTCGAGACCGGCCTCGGAAACCTGCGCGAGCGCCTCTCCGGTGGCGGGATTGCTCGTTTCGAAGGTCTTTCCCGACGCGGAGGGACGAAACTCGCCGTCGATGAACAGGCCAGTTTTGAGGTTCGATTCGGTGGCGACGGACATGGGGCTCCAGCTCTCAGCCCTCAGGTGTCAGCTCTCAGCCAGAGGAGGGAGAACTGGAAACTGAGAACTGACGACTCACTTCGCTTTGAACTTCGGGACGCGTTTTTCCTGGTTCGCCGCGATCCCTTCCTTCGCATCGTCGCTCTGGAAAAGGAGTTGCTGCATCTCGCGCTCGAGAGAGAGCGCGGACTCGAGGGGCAGGTCCCAGCCGCTCTGCACGGAGCGCTTGATCCGGCCGACCGCCCTCGCCGCCTTGTTCGGCGGGACGAACTGCCGGGCGTAGTCCATGATCTGCTGCCACCATTCCTCGGCGTTCGCGTCGATCACCTGATTGATGATTCCGAGCTCCAGCGCTTCTTCGAACGAGAAGGTGTTACCCGTGACCATCAACTCGATGGCCTTCGATTTGCCGACCATCTTCGCAAGACGCGCCGTGCCGCCGGTCCCGGGAAGAACGCCGAGCGTCACTTCCGGAAGTCCGATCTTGCCCGCGTCCTTGCGGGCGATCCGCAGGTCCGCCGCCATCGCGATCTCGAGCCCGCCGCCGACCGTGTGGCCGTTCAAGGCGGCGATCACGAGCTTGGGCGAGTGCTCGAGGCGGAGCAAAGTTTCATTGGCGTGCAGGCAGAAGAAGTATTTGAAGCCGGGAGTGACGGCGTTCAACATCCCGATATTGGCGCCGGCGGAGAAGAAGCGGTCGCCCTTCCCCCTCAAGACGATGACGTGGACGTCGTCATCGAAACGGGCCTTCAGGATGGCCTCGTCGAGCTGCCGCATCATCGCGTAGGTGTAGGTGTTGGCCGGCGGGTCGTCCATCTCGATCACGGCGATGCCGTCTTCGGCGCGGTAGTTGACGACCGTGTGGTCCAGCTCGGCGCTCGTCCAGTCCCGCGTCTTCACAGGCGTGCTCATGGTTCCTCCTCGATGAATCGTCGAACAAGTCCAACAATGAAGGATATCAAAGCGAGGCGAAGGACGAACGGGCAGTGGCGTCGCTTCGGCCGCCGCCCGTCGCGGGTAAGCGCCCGCGGTCCCCGCGATCAGCCTTTCGCCTTCGCGCTCCCTAGAGCCCCAGTATCGACCTCGCGATGACGAAATAAATGAACAACCCGGTCGCGTCCACCAGAGTGGCGATCAACGGCGCCGACATGATCGTCGGGTCGATCTTGCAGAGCGTCGCGAGCATCGGGATCGTAGCCCCGACGGTATTCGCCCACGTGATGATGACGAGGATGCTGACGCCGACGGTGATCGCGAGCGGCATGTTGCTCGAATTCCAGAGCAGCGCGCGGCAGAAGCCCGCGATGCCGAGAAGAACGCCGAGCGCGAACCCGCTCGCGGCCTCTCGCGCGACGACCCGCCAGAAATCGCGCAGCCGGATGTCTCCGATCGCGAGGCCGCGCACGATGGTGGTGACCGTCTGCGATCCGGAGTTGCCGCCGGTTCCGATTAAGAGGGGTATGAAAAAGGCGAGCGCCACCACTTTCGCAAGCTCGGACTCGAAGTGGCGGAGCACGGTGCCGGTCAGGGTCTCCGTGACGAAGAGGAGGAGCAGCCAGTTGAATCGGGCGCGCACGTTTCGCCACGGCTTGCTCGCGAAGTAGCTGTCCGCCATCTCGCCCGAGACCGGCGCGCCGGCGAGATGGAGCATGTCCTCGGTCTGCTCCTCGATGAGCACGTCGATGACGTCGTCGACCGTGACGATCCCGAGCGGCCGATTCTGCTCGTCCACGACGGGGATCGCGTGGACGTCGTAACGGGAAACGAGCCGCGCCACCTCCTCCTGCGGAGTGTCCGGGTGCACCGTCTTCAACGACTTCTCCATCAGCTCGGAGATGCGGCGCGAAGGGGGGGCCGGCAGCAGCCGCCGGAGCGAGACGAATCCGATGAGGTGGTCGTGAGCGTCGATGACGTACAGGCTCTGCACGGTTTCGACTTCGGGGTCGATGCGCTTCAAGTGCTCGAGTGTTTCCGCCGCGGTCCACTCGGCCCGGATCCGCGGGAACTTCTCGGACATGAGCCGGCCGGCGGTGCGCGGGGCGTAGCGCAGCAGGCGCTCGGCTTCGGCCGCGTCGCGCGCCGACATCCTCGCCAGGAGCGTCTCGCGCTGCCTCTGCGTCAGATGCTCGAGGAGGAACGTGACTTCGTCGGCGGGGAGGCGGTCGAGCTCCGGTCCGAGCTTCTCCGGAGAAGCCTGATGGAGGATCAGCCGGAGGGTTTCCCCGTGGAGCTCCGACAGAACGCCGGCACCTTGCTCCCCTGGCAGCATTTCGAAGACGAGCACCCGGTCCTCGCGCGGAAGGTCCTCGAGCAGCTCCGCGACGTCGACCGGGTGGAGGTCCGCGAGCGCGGCGGGCAGCTCCTTCGGGTTCTCGCGAATCAGCTCCTCGATGTCGGGGCCGATCACCTTCGCGACGGACATTGAAAGAAGTTATCAGCTATCCGCTGTCACCTATCAGCCGGCAGTTTTGACTCGGGGGCTGAGACCTCTTCGATGCAGGATCTGATCAGAGGTCCGTCATCGCCCGCTCGCGCGGAAGTCCCGCGGTCGGGTCGACCCACTCGGAGGTGCCGTCCGGGTGAAACTCGCGCTTCCAGATCGGGACCGTCGTCTTGATGCGATCGATCGCGGCGCGGCAGGCCTCGAAGGCCTCGGAGCGATGGGGCGCGCACGCGACGATTGCGACAGCCACGTCGCCAACCTCGAGGAGTCCCACGCGGTGCCTGACCACGACCTGCGCGTCCGGCCACTCGCTGGCCAGACCCTGGAGGATCCTGTCGATCTCCGCCTCCGCCATCGGCGCGTAAGCCTCGTAGCCTATTCGCGCGGTCGCGCGTCCCAGGTGATGATTCCTGACGACTCCGAAAAACGAGCAGACCCCTCCATCCGACGGCCGCGCGGCCGCAAGAAGGGCGGCGGCGTCGATGGGGGAGTCCGTCAGGTGCACGGGCAAGCGGGCGATCACCCGCCGGCGACCGGCGGCAGGAAAGCCACCTCGTCGCCTTCCGCCAGGACCGTTTCGGGACCCGTGTACTGGCGGTTGACGGCGGCAGGGGGCATGGAGCCCGTGCGCAGAAGCCCCGGCATCTCTCCGGTGAGCTCGCGCCACAGGTCCGAGACTCTCGCCCCGCCCGTGACCTGCCTTTCCTCGAAATCGCGCCCCGCGACGTCGCGGAACGTGGCGAAGTAGAGGAGCCGAATGCGCATGGCGCAAGTGTAGCGCCAGCGGGGCGGAGCGGAGGCGATAGGCGGGAGGCGGGAAAGGCTCTTTACTCTGAACTCCGGGAATTCAACTCTCCCTTGCATCTGTCCGACCGGTCAGATAACATCTTTCCATGCGATCCGCCGCTCACGAAGCCGAACGCCGCCTGGTCCTCCGGAAGGCCGCCTTCCGCGAAGTCGCCGAGCGCGGCTTCTCGGACGTCACGCTCGAGGACATCGCCGGGCGCGCCGGTGTTTCCAAGGGCGTCACGCTCTATTACTTCGATTCGAAAGACGATCTTTTCCGCGACCTCTTTTCCTGGCTGATCGACTCGATCCATCTCCGCATGCGCGAATCCGTCGCGGCGGCGGAGGGCCCGGTCGAAAAAGTCCGCGCCTTAGTCGCGCTGATCTTCCCCTCCCCGTCGAAGAACCGTGCGTTTTTTCGCGCCTACGTCGATTTCTGCGGGCTTGCGGCGCGGAAAGAATCCTTCCGCCAGATCGGCGAACGGTTCTATGCCGGATGCCGGCAGATCGATCGCGCCATCGTCGAGGAAGGCATGCGGCGCGGCGTGTTTCTGCTGCGGGACCCGGGGGAGACGGCATCCACGCTTCGGGCGATTTTCGACGGCCTGATGCTGCAGTGGCTGACGGAAAAAGACCCCGAGGCCTGTTTCGAGGCCTACCGCGACCGCTGCGAACGGGAGCTTCTCCACTATCTTCTGGCCCCCGCGCCCGCGGTTTCAAAAGCGAAAGCGAGGAAACGATGAACCTGGAACGCCCGCTTCCCGTCTGCCGGAACGAGGGCTGCGGCCGGCAAGCGGCGCCCGGAGAGGCCCTTTGCGAGTCCTGCGCGATCGAGCGGTCGCTCTTTCGCCGCGACGAAAGGCTCCGGGGCGTCGGCTCGCCCTCCGGGACCCGCCTGCCGGAGGTAGAATCCGTCCCCCGATGAGCCCTGCCGCGACCTTTCTGAAGACGGTGATACTGGCGGCTCCGCGCGGTTTCTGCGCGGGCGTGGTGCGCGCCATCGACATCGTCGAGCTGGCGCTCGAGGCGGCCGGCACCCCGCTCTACGTCAGAAAGGAGATCGTCCACAACCTGCACGTCGTCCGGAGCTTCGAGGAACGCGGCGTCCAGTTCGTCGACGAGCTGTCCGAAGTCCCCGACGGGCAGACTGTGATTTTTTCGGCCCACGGAGTCTCTCCCGCGGTGCGCGCGGACGCGGCGGCGCGACGGCTCACCGTCCTCGACGCGACTTGCCCGCTCGTCACGAAGGTGCACCTCGAAGCGATCCGTTACGCGCGCGCGGGTTTCCAGATCATCCTGATCGGCCATCCGAGCCACGAGGAGGTCGAAGGGACGCTGGGCGAGGCGGCGGACCGCATGACGCTGGTCTCGACCGTTCTCGAGGCGGAAACGGTTCCGGTTGAAAATCCGGAGCGGCTCGCGTTTCTGACGCAGACGACGCTTTCCGTCGAGGACACGCGGCCGATCGTGGCCGCGCTGCAACGGCGCTTTCCGGGGATCCAGGGGCCTGCGCGCGCCGACATCTGTTATGCGACATCGAACCGGCAGCTGGCGGTGCGCGCGATCGCGCGCGAGGCTTCGGTGATCCTGGTCGTGGGCTCGCGCAACTCCTCCAACTCGAACCGTCTCGTCGAGGAGGCGGAGCTCGCCGGCGCGCGCGCCTATCTGGTCGATGACGTCTCCGCGATGCGAACCGAGTGGCTCGAAGGCGCGGAGTCGGTCGGAGTCACCTCGGGAGCGTCGGCGCCCGACTTTCTCGTCGACGCGATCCTGGAGGCGCTCAGGAAGCTCGGCGCGACGGAGGTGCGGGAAGTCCGGGTCGTCGACGAGGATGTCTTTTTCCCGCTGCCTCCGGAGCTTGCGGCGCTGCGGAAAGCGCGCGAGAGCGCAGTCGCCGTTTCGGACTAGAAACCGCCCCCGCCGAGCCGCCTGAAAGACACGAACCGGGAGACCCGCCTCCAACGGCCGATGAGCGAAGAAGACCTCGAAAGCACCGCGCCGCTGCGCCTTCCCGCGGACAACAGCGGCGCCGGCCGCCGCCTCGCCGACAGGGTGGCTTTCGTGACCGGCGCGTCGCGCGGCATCGGCGAGGCGATTGCCCGCCGCTTTGCGGAGGAAGGAGCCCGCGTCGCTCTCGCCGCCCGCACTGTCGAGTCCTGCCGGCGGATCGCGTCCGAGATCTGCGACTCCGGCGGCGACGCGATCGCGATCGAGTGCGACGTCACCCGTGCGGCGTCGATCCGGAGAGCGATCGCCGAGGCCTCGGGGCGCTCGAGGCGTCTCGATATCCTGGTCAACAACGCCGGTCTCGGCGGGCCGACCCCGCTCGAGGACCCTGATGACGCACGGTGGGATTCGATCATCGCGACCAATCTGACGGCCGTTTTTCGAGTCACACGCGAGGCCGCGCCGTTGCTGCCGCCGGGGGGCCGGATCATCAACCTCTCCTCGGTCGTCGGGCGGTTCGGGGTGGCGGGCCTCGCGGCCTACTCCGCCTCGAAGCATGGCGTGATCGGACTGACGAGAACGCTGGCCCTCGAGCTTGCGCCAAGGCAGATCACCGTCAACGCTCTCTGCCCCGGCTGGGTCGAGAGCGAAATGGCGCGCGAGGGTTTCCGGCAGATCGGCCGGATGAAGGGAACCTCTCTGGACGACGGCCGCGAGGCCGCCGCGCACATGGCTCCGCTGGGGCGCGTGCTCGATCCCGCCGAGGTCGCCGGTCTCGCCGCGTATCTCGCCTCCGACGACGCGAGGTCGGTCACCGGACAGGCCATCGTGATCGACGGCGGCCAGGTGATGCCATGAAGCCGTGGGTTGAGAGTTGAGAGTGGGTTGAGCGTCGAGCGTCCAGCGTTGAGCGCAGGAAGAGGCTGGAAACCCTCCGACTGAAAACGCTGAACGCTGACGCTTAACAGCCCATGATTCAGGGAGTTCTGTTCGACGCGGGGTTGACGCTCGTGCATCCGAGTCCCCCGGTTCAGGAGGTCTACGCGCGGGAGCTCGCGGCGGACGGCGCCAGGTTCACGCTCGAGCAGCTCGATGTCGCTCTCATCAGGACCTGGGAGGAAGTTCAGGCCGACGGCAGGTCGGATCGGTACAACGGCGTCCGGGGAGAGGGCGCGTTCTGGGGTGCCTTCCTCGGCCGGGTCCGCGCGCAGCTGGATGGCGGACTCATAAGCCCCGGGTGTTTCGAGCGGCTCGCGTCGCACTTCCGAGACCCTTCCGCCTGGGCGATCTATCCGGACGTAGAAGATACACTGTGCGAGCTCGAGCGTCGCGGACTCCGCCTCGCGATCGTGTCCAACTGGGACTCGTCTCTTCCTGCGCTGCTCGAAGCCCTCAAACTGGCGCCGCGCTTCCACGCCGTGGCGGTCTCCGCGATCGAAGAGACGGGAAAGCCGGACCCGGAGATTTTCCTTCGGGTCTGTTCGCGCATCGGCCTGACGCCGGGGGAGTGTCTGCACGTGGGAGACTCGCGCCGCGAGGATTTCGACGGCGCGCGGGCTGCCGGACTCGATGCGGTCCTGCTCGATCGCGCGGGGCGGCATCCGGACGTTCCGGCGGAGGACCGCATTGCCTCGCTGCGGGAGCTTCCGGAAATCTTAGGCGCCAGGCGGTAGACCGGAGGCGGGAGCCGGAGACATCGGGGCGGGAGATCGGGGATTGAGACCCTGAACGCTCAACCCTCAACCCTCAACCCTCAA
>JBBQDF010000137.1:0-7166 GCA_038319475.1 Thermoanaerobaculia bacterium | reverse complement strand
GACGATCCTGAGCGCCTTCGTCGCCCCCGACGCTGCGAGCCCGGCGCCGACCTCCGAAAGGATCGCGTGGGGGTCCTCCGATCGCGGGTTGTCGGAGGTCGCAATCGGGATGTCCGCGAGGCGGCCCGCGATCTCTCCCATGGGAAACCGCTTGCCGCGATCGCGGTCGCCGCCGCACCCGAAAACCAGAACGATCTTGCGGTCCGTCAGCTCCGACACCGCGCGCAGCAGCCGCTCGAGAGCGTCCGGCGTGTGCGCGTAGTCGACGAGGATCCGGTACGGCTGCCCCGCGTCCACCGGCTCGAGCCGGCCCGGGACTCGCGAAACGCTCGCGATGCCGGCGGCGATTTCCTCTTCCGAGAGCCCGAGCGAGAGCGCGGCCGCCGCCGCGGAGAGAAGGTTATCGACGTTGAACCGCCCGAGAAGCGGCGAGCTCACCCGAAAGGAGGCGCGGCCCGTCCGGGCGAGGTCGAAAGACGTGCCCGAGAGGTCGCACAGGATGTTCTCCGCTCGCGCGTCCGCCGACGCGCCGCGCGACGAAGTCGTCACGACCGGCGAGGCCGTTCCGGCCGCCAGGCGAGGACCCCGGGGATCGTCGATGTTGATCACTCCGGCGCCGCCCGGCTTGCGGAGCGAAAAGAGCAACGCCTTCGCCTCGAAATACTCCTCCATGTCGCCGTGGAAATCGAGGTGGTCGCGCGTCAGATTCGTGAACACCGCGACGTCGAAGCGGCATCCCGCAACGCGGTCGAGCGCGAGCGCGTGCGAGCTGACTTCGATCGCGGCGGCAGGCACGCCCGCGTCGACCATCTCGGCGAGCAATCCCTGAAGCACGGCCGCATCGGGAGTCGTGCGCGCCGCTTCCGTTTCCCGCCTCCCGGTGCGGTATCCGACGGTCCCGAGGAAACCGGCGCGGCCGAAGCGCTGCTCGAGGAGCGCCGCGAGGAGGGTCGCGGTGGTCGTTTTGCCGTTGGTCCCGGTAACGCCCGCGAGCACGAGCTTTTCACTGGGATTGCCGGCGAGCTCCGCCGCCGCGAGCGCCAGGAACTTGCGGCTGTTCCCGACGCGGACCCATGGTACGAGAGACCCCGACGGTGCCGGGCTTTCGGACGCGATCGCGGCGGCGCCGCGGGCAATTGCTTCGGGAATGTGGGCGGCGCCATCGCTCTTCTGCCCGCGGATCGCGACGAACAAATCTCCCGACTCGACGGTCCGTGAATCGTGGGAGACGTTGGAGACTTCCACCTCCGGAGCCACCCCGTCGATCCTGGCATCCGGAAGCACCGCAAGGAGATCCATCAGCTTCAAGGACGAAATGGACTCGAGCTCGTCTCCTCGCGGCCGCCGGCGGCTCGCGCGACCGACGGGACCGATTCCGACAAATTCAAATGGAGCACGTCGCCGGGCTTGAGCGGCGCCCCGGGCGCGGGACTCGATGACGTGACGAAACCCGCGCCATGAAGTCGGACGGCGACGCCCAGCCGGGCAAACAGCGCGAGCGCCTGCCGCGCCGAGAGACCGGAGACGTCGGGGACTTCGCCGGCGACGACGAGGGGGGCCGACGCCGGCGCGGACACCGGGACGGATTGCCTGGTCGAAGCCGGAACGAGTCCGTCGGGATACCGGGGAGGCAGCGACGCCAGGACGGTGGAAGGAAGACGCTGCTCCTCGGGCGCGACTCGGAGGATTCCGAGCGCCTGCGACACGATGCGGGAAAAGAGCGGCGCGGCGACCGCTGCCGCGTAGTACTTGCCCTGCGGCTCCTCGACCACGACGACGCACACGATCTTCGGATTCTCGGCGGGCGCAAACCCGACGAAGTTGGGCACGTGCCGCCCCCGCTGGTACCCGCCGGGCCCCGCCTTCTGCGCGGTGCCGGTTTTTCCGGCGACCGTGAAGCCCGGGATCGCGGCCTCGGTCCCCGTGCCGTTCTCGACGACGCCCACGAGCATCTCCCGCATCTGCCGGGCCGTCTTTTCCGAGAGCACCCGGACCGGCGGCGCGGACGCGAGGCGCTCCTCGCGGCCATCGGGACGGGCGAGCCGCGTGACGAGCCGCGGGGCAACGAGAAGCCCGCCGTTGGCGATGACGGAGGCAACCCGCGCGAGCTGCAGGGCGGTCAGAGAAACCTCCTGCCCCATCGAAATGGACGCGTTTGAAAGATACGACCAGCGCGAGAGCGGACGGAAGGTCCCCGACGCTTCTCCCGGCAGGTCGATGCCCGAGGGCTTGCCGATTCCGAAGCGGCTGGCGCCGTCGAAAAGCCTCTGCGCGCCGAGACGCAAGCCAACGCGGATGATCCCGACGTTCGAAGAATGCGCCAGCACGCCTCCGAGCGTCAGCGCGCCGTAATCGTGGTGCTGGTCCTCGTTGATCGTGACGTTGCCGATCCGCACCGAGCCGTGACCCGTGTCGATGACCTCGTTCATTCCGATGACACCCTCTTCGAGCGCCACCGATCCCGTGACCACCTTGAACGTCGAGCCGGGCTCGTAGGCGTCCGCGACCGCGTGGTTGCGGCGGGTTTCCGCCGGATAGCGCCCGTACTGGTTCAGATCAAACCCGGGAGCGCTCGCCATCGCCAGGATCTCGCCATTTGCGGGATCCATCAGCACCACGCTGCCCGACCGGGCGTGCAGCTCCGTGAGGGTCGCCGCCAATTCACGCTCCGCGGCGAACTGGATCCCCGAGTCGAGCGAGAGAGTGAGCGTGGCGCCTTCCTGCTCGGCGCGCACGCCGGGCGCCTCGGAGCCCCCCCAGGTGGAACGCCGGGCGTCCTTGAACGCAACGATTCGTCCCGGTTTTCCGCGCACTGTCGAGTCGTAGGCGTACTCGATTCCCGCCAGGCCCGTATCGTCGGTCCCGACGTAGCCGAGGACGGAAGCGGCGAGCGATCCCTTCGGATAGAAGCGCCGGGTCTCCGGGACGAGATGGATTCCCGCGAGCTTCAACGCGCGGACCCGGTCGGCCGCGGCGGGATCGATCTTCCGCGCGATCCAGACGAATCCCTTCTCAGACGAGAGACGCGCGAGGATCGGAGCGGGGAAAACGCCCAGTGCCGCGGCGAGGCTGCGCGCGGCCGCCGGGTGGTGAAGGATTTCGTCCGGCACGCCGTAAACGGACGAGACTTCCACGGACACCGCGAGCTCCCGCCCTTCCCGGTCCAGGATCGCTCCGCGGCGGGGCGAGATCTCGATCTGCTTCTCCTGCTGCCGCTGCGCTTTCGCTCGGTACTTCGCGCCCTGGGCGAGCTGCAGCTGGGCCAGGCGTCCCACCACGACGAGTCCCCACGCGAGCAGAAAAGCCGCAAAGAGATTCCGGCGGCGGGGCGGAAACCTGTTCAACGGCGCGCTCCTTCCACGTATTCGACCTGTCCCGGCCGCGGAGGCCGCAGTCCCTTCCGGGCGGCGGCCGCGGCGACGCGATCGGGCGCGGACGCCAGCGCAAGCTGCGCCTTCAGCCTCCGCGACTCCTCGGTCATTTCCGCCAGCGTGCGCGCGCGCGCCTCCCGGGCGTAACCGACGCGCACCGTCTCGATGTGGAGAGCCGCATAGACCAGAAACGCGCAGGCGATCGGGAGCAGCGCCAGAACGAAAGCGGCGAGCTCCTGCCCGCGGCGGCGGTCCCGCTCGCGCGTCAGATGCAGGTTCTGAACGCGTTTCGACTGCGAATAGGCGACCGAGCTCACTTCAGATCTCCGCGATCTTTTCCGCGACGCGCAGGCGGGCGCTGCGGGAGCGGGGGTTCTCCCGCGTCTCGGCGTCCGACGCGACGATCGGCTTGCGGGTCAGGACTTTCAAAATCGTCCGCGCTCCGCACACGCACGTCGGCAGGCGCGTCGGGCAGACGCAGACGCCCGACTCGCGCTTCAACGCTTCTTTGACCATGCGGTCTTCGAGCGAGTGATAGGAGAGGACGCCGAGCCGGCCGCCCGCGTTTAAGTGCTCGACCGCCGCGGCGAGGAACCGCGACAGCGCCACCAGTTCCTGGTTGACCTCGATCCGAAGCGCCTGAAACACCTTCGTTGCGGGGTCGATCTTCTCGCGCGATCCTTTCGCGTTCGCCACGATGCGGGCGAGCTGCCGGGTGGACGTGATCGGGGCTGCCGTTCGCTCCGAAACGATCCCTCGCGCGATCTTGACCGCCATCCATTCCTCCCCGTGATCGCGGAAAATCCGCGTCAGCTCTTCGACCGAAGCTGTCGACACGATGTCGGCAGCGGTCCGCCCTCCCCGTCCCATCCGCATGTCGAGGGGCCCCTCGCGCTTAAACGAGAATCCGCGCTCCCCGCGATCGATCTGCATCGAGGAGACTCCGAGATCCGCCAGAACCCCGTCAGCGCCGCCGCGCGGCTCGAGCGCCGCCGAGAGCGCGTCAAAATTGCTCTCGAGCAGCTCGACGCGATCGCCGAACCGCGAAAGCCGGCCGCGAGCGAGGTCGAGGGCGTCGGGATCGCGATCGAGGCCGAGCAATCGGATTTCCGGGCCCGCTTCGAGGAGCGCTTCCGCGTGCCCTCCGGCGCCCACAGTCGCGTCGACGAAGAATCCCCCCCGCTCCGGCGCGAGCCATTCGACGACCTCCGCGGCGAGCACCGGCCTGTGCGGGCGCTGTCCAACGTCTTGCGTCTCCCGTCTCCCGTTCTCAATCGCTTCGACTCAGCTCAGCAGCTTCGAAAGGGCGTCATAGTCGTCGTCGGAGAACTCCTCGGTGGCCAGGCGCGACGCGAGCGCCCCGCGGTCGGAGACGACCAGGTGATCGATGTTGCCGGTGACGACGACATCGGAGGGCAGTTTCGCGGTATCGCGCAGGATCTGAGGAACGAGCACGCGCCCCTGACCGTCCATGGAGGCGTCCTGCCCGAAGAAATTGACCCGCTCTAAGAACTTGTTCTTCGCCCGGTGAATGGCCGGAAGGGCGGCGAGCTTCTCCTCGAGCGCGCGCCACATCGCGAGCGGATAGAGGAGAACCTCTTTTCCGTGCAGAGACGTGACGAAAAACTCCGGCCCGAATGCCTCCTCGATCTGCTGACGAAAGAGGTTGGGCACTTTGAGACGGCCCTTCTCGTCGAGGCGGGCCGGCGCGCTGCCGCGAAAGCGATCCATTGTTCAATTTGAGGTCCGAGGACACGTCGGACCCACTTTCTCCCACTTTTTTCCAGATTAATCCACTTCCGGGCATGTTAGGAGGCGTGCGCTTCCACGTCAAGGGAAAGCACTTAGGAGAGAAGAGTTGCGGGCGTCAAGGGGGCGTAAGCTCAGAAGCCTCCTCATCAGAGGGCTCCTGAATCTTTGACCTCCTCGTGCCAGCCCCGGGTGAGTTCGAGCCACATGGCGAGTCCCCTGTATCTCCCGAAGCGCGCGTAGCGGCGCGCGATCGAGGCGTCGGTTTTTTTCGCCGGACCGGGATGGAGCTTCCGGTATTTCTGCCGGACCCAGGAGTCTAGGGCCAGAAAGTCGTGTCGCCCGAGGATGCGGAGGATGCCCTCGGCGGCATAAGGGCCAAAGCCCCGCTCCTCCAGGATCTCTTCGCGAATCTCGGATGCGGGCCGGCTGATGTCTTCCCAGCGTTCCAGAGAGAGCCGACCGGAGGCGACTCGCGAGGCGAAGAGAGCGAGAGCCGGGGCGCGGTACCCGCAGCGCACCTCGTGCTCGAGACGGGCGGCCCGAAACGGCACGAGCTGCGGCGCGGTGGGAAACGCGCCGTTCGACCCGGCGAGCGCGATGGTGCGGGCGACCATCCCGCGCGTCGCCGCCCACGAGCAGTTCGTGGTGAACAGCATCTTCACCGCGTCCTCGAAGAGCGACGGGGAGCGAAGCATGCGGCCGCCGCCTCTTTCCAGGCTGCGAAGAAGCTCCGGCTCGGCGTCGAGCGAGGAGGCGAAGGACGAGAAATCGAGGTCGAGCGAAAAGACGCGACGGGCGATCGCGCCGAGGGCGCGCGACGGAATTCCCCGCGCGGAAACCGCCAGGACTCCGGCCCCGGCCTCGAAACGGATTCCCGCGGCGCGCTCCGGGAGAAAGACGCGGGTCTCCAGAACCCTGGAGGCAGGCGAGTATAGAAAAGGAGGGAGGTCGTACCACCCGTGCGACCGGACGACGCCATCGAACGAGAAAGAGGCGGGGACCGGGATCTCGAGTCGGACGGCTCCCCTAGCCCTTCTTCTCTTCCGCCTTCGCGAGCGACGGGTCGTAGATCTTGATGAACGCCTGGCGCCGGAGGTGCTGCATGAACTCCGAAAATCGCTTGTCGTAGAGGTTCTCGCCGATGCGTTTCTTCAGGTCTTCGCTGACCTCGGCGAAGGGCTTGTAACCCGCGGGTTTCCGGTCGATGACGCGGAAGAGGTGAATGGACGCGGGCAGGAGCACCGGTGGCGGATATTCGACGGGGTTGTCAGAGAAGACCGCGGCGTCGAGTGCCGGCAGCAGCTCTCCCTGAGAGACCTTCCCGAGGTCTCCGCCGCGGTTTTTGGCGTTTCCTTCCGAGTACTCCTTCGCGAGGTCCTCGAATTTGCCCCCCGACGCAAGCCGCGCACGCACTTCCTCCGTGCGGTTGACCGCCTTCTCGCGCCCCGGCCCGTCCGAGGCCGTGAAGCGCAGAACGATCTCGAAAACACGGGCCTGCGGCGGCAGGCGATACACCTTTTCCTTCTGCCGTTCGTATTCGCTCCGGAGCATGTCGTCGCTAACGTCCATCTTGCCGGTGACGTCGCGGCCGATCACCTTCTGCAGCGTGATCGTTTCGCGCATCTGCCGCTTGAGGTCCTCCCGCGTCATGCTCGAGGACCCGAGCGCGGCGTCGAACTCCTGGTCCGTCGCGAGGTTGTACTGGCGCTTCACGCGCTCGACCGCCTCGTCGACCTCGGCGTCGGTCGCGGCGACCGTCGGACCTAGCTCTTTCGCGCGCTCGTCGATCAGGCGCTCCCGGATGATGTCCTCCAGCACGTCCTTCTTCATCTGCGTCTTGTCCGCGGGGGCGTTCGGCGCGTTCTGGGCGGCTGTGATCCGCCTGTCAAACTCCGTCTGGGTGATCAGGCGGTCGTTCACGCGCGCCACGATCCTCTCGACGAGCTCGCCGGCCCCAGCCGGTGGCGGCGCCGCAAAGAAAGAGACGCCACCAAGGAAAGCCGCCGCAAAAACGGACCGCGTTTTCATGCTGCTGGTCATAAC
>JBBQDF010000136.1:0-7197 GCA_038319475.1 Thermoanaerobaculia bacterium | reverse complement strand
AGTTCTTTGCGGCGGAGCTCGAGGAGCCGTATCGATATGCGAAGGTCTTAGTCGGCGGTCGGGACTCGGAGCCGCGTGTGGGCGGCTATCTCTTTGCCGTGTCCCTGTACGAAGAATTCCACATCAACAAGATCGCGACCGATCCGCGGCTGAGGAACCTCGGCCATGGCCGACGCTTGCTCGAAGATGCCCTCTCCCGCGCCCGCAGCGTCGGAGCGACTGCGGTGACTCTGGAAGTCCGCCTCTCGAACCTTCCCGCACGCGAGTTTTACCGCTCGTACGGTTTCCGCGAGGCGTACCGCCGCAAGGCCTACTACCAGGATGGCGAGGACGCCTACGCGATGGTGCTGACTCTGGAAAAGGGCTGAAAGTTGAGCGTTGAGAGTTTGGACACTGGGAATTCCGGGCCTGCCTCGAAAGCGACCTCGCGTGATCCGGGGGCGGCCTTACGTTTGATTCCCGATCGAGTTGACCGCGGAGTACCGCGGCCGTCTCGCTCCCGCTGGTCGCTCGGCTCCCGTTTTCCCTTTCCAGCGCCCATGTTGCTTTTCTCACAATGCGTTGGAACGTCGCCCGCCGCAGGCCGGAGCTCGCTTGAACGCCCGCTCTCTCACCGTTAGACTCGGGGAAGTGGCCTTCCTTTTGCTCCGCTCCGATACAGAAAAGGAGGTTCGAGCCGATGCAATACTCGACGGAGTCCCTGCCGGAAGCCGAAGCAGAGTACCGCCGCCTCCAGGACGCCCACCAGGATCATGAGCACCGCCTTCAGACACTTGCCGGAAAATCCGCCCTCTCGGAAGCCGAAGAAATCGAAGAGAAGCGTCTGAAGAAGGAAAAGCTCGCCCTGAAGGACCGCATGGAGGCGATCGCGCGGACTCGGCGCGAAAGGGTCACGAACTGAGGTTCCCCCTCGCTCGCGAGGGATGGAAGTTCATTCTTCCCCCTCTCCTGTTGACGGTCCTCGCGGCCGCGACAGGGCATCCGATCTGGGCCGCGGCGCTCGGGGCTCCCACCCTCTTCCTCATCTCGTTCTTCCGGGACCCGGAGCGCCGGCCCGTCGCCGGACCCGAAACCATCGTCTCGCCCGCCGACGGAACGGTTCTCTCGATCGGGCCGGCCGCCGAGGCTCCCCCGGGCGCGGGCACCCGCATCTCGATCTTCATGTCGGTCTTCAACGTGCACGTCAACCGGGCGCCGGTGTCGGGGCTCGTGTCCGACTACAGCTATTCGCCAGGCAGAAAGCTCGCGGCCTTCGCCGAAAAGGCGTCCCGCGAAAATGAGCAGAACCTGATCACGATCGAGGCGAGCGGGGGCCGCATCGCGTTTAAACAGATCGCGGGGGCGATCGCCCGCCGCATCATCTTCTACCCGAAACCCGGCGAGCCGCTCGAGCGGGCAGAGCGTATCGGCATCATCCTGTTCGGCTCGCGGGTCGATCTGTTCGTCCCCGACGGCGCCGACGTTCTGGTCCGCAAAGGGCAGAAAGTGCGCGCGGGCCTGACGGGACTCGCCCGATTTCCGGCGCCCGCCCCCGGGCACGGCGGGCGCCCCCCGGCGCGAGCGTGAGCGACGTCCCGCTCGACCCGTCGGAGACGAGCGAGCTTGCGCCCTCGCGCCGGCGCCTCTCCCGCGCGCGTCTCTCGCGCGGGCTGTTCGTCCTTCCCACTCTTTTCACGGTCGGGAACCTGTTCTGCGGCTATCTCTCGCTCTGGAGCTCCATCAACGGGACCTTCGAGCGCGCCGCGCTTCTGATCATCCTCGCGGCGATCCTCGACATGCTCGACGGCCGGATCGCGCGCCTGACCCACTCGACGTCCGAGTTCGGCGAGGAATACGACTCTCTCGCGGACCTCGTGTCGTTCGGCGTGGCCCCGGCCATCCTGGTTTACTCGTGGGGGCTCGCGGACTTCCATCGCCTGGGCCTCGCGGTGTCCTTCTTCTTCGTCGTCTGCGGGTCGATGCGGCTGGCGCGCTTCAACATTCAGACGAAGATTGCGGACAAAAAGTATTTCGTCGGCCTCCCGATTCCAGCGGCGGCGGGGACGGTCTGCACGCTCGTGCTCGCGACTCCGGAGCCGCTGGTCGATCGCAGGTGGATGACAGGAGTCCTGATCGTCACGTTTCTCCTGTCGTACCTGATGATCTCGACGATCAAATATCGATCCTTCAAGGACCTCGACCTCCGCCGCCGGCGGCGCCTTTGGGTCCTGCCGGTCATCGGCCTCTTCTTCATGGCGATCGCGTACAACCCGTATCCCACCCTGCTGGCGCTGGCGGCGATCTTTGCCCTGTCCGGGCCGACGGCCAAGGTGTACGGGTTCTTCCGGCGAAGGCGGAAGACGAGCGGCGTCCCGGTCTAGGAGCCTGTCCCCGTAGTCTTCCGCTCTTAGTCGCCTTCCCGCGCGACTTCGGGTCCCGCGGAAGAAATCACGTGGATGCGATGGGTGCAGCAGTCTTTCGGCGGGGGCCTGCGCAGCAGGATCCTCGCGGGAGTGATTTTTTCGCCGGGACCGATCAGCGTCTCGAAGAACCGCACGCGGGTGGCGCGGCCGAGGGTGACCGCGCGCCCGTCGCGGCCGAAGACCTCGAACCGGTCGAACCCCCCGACGCCGACGTCCGCGATGCCGCCTGAGGGGAAATCGATCTCGACCCAGTTGGATTGCCGCGAGATGACCGAAGCGTTCGGTGTCGGGTTCTCCGCCGTCACGGTGACGGAACCTCGGGCCGTCTCGACGCCAACGCGCAGGTCGATGCCGAGCGGCCTTCCGAGAAGGATCTCGTGCAAGGCCGCCAGCGTGAAGATGCGGTCGGCCTCCCCACCCCCGCTTAAGATCACCACTCGTCCGCGCACCGAGCGCCGCCCGGCGAGGTCCGCCCCGAGGCGGTAGACGAGGTCCGGGACCGACGGCTGCCGGAACACGACGCGCTCTCCCGGCGCGAAGCGCGCTTCTCCGACGGCGAGCGCCTTGTGGGGCGTCAGGAGAAACGAAGAGGTCGAGTCCTCCTTCAACGAGAGGTCGTGCGAGAACTCGACGGCCGGGTGGTCGATCAGCCGCGCGAGGACAGATTCCGGCAGCAGGCGCTCGACGCCTCCGGCGGGAGTCGAGCGGCCCCGGGCGGACGGTGAGTAACCGGCCAGCCACGGGATGCCGAGCTGGTCGGCCGCGGAGGGATCGACCGCCGGGCCTTCCCCGAAGACGACGGCGACGGCTCCGTCGGTCGCGGAGGCAATTTTCTTCAGCGCCGCGAAGTCCCGCTCGGCCGGGGAAAACGGGAGCGTCCAGGTGAGGAGCATTGCCGGCGGCAGACGCGCGCGGAATCCCTCGACGGCTTTTGCCCACGCGAGGGCCGATGACGCCGCGAACGGAACATCCAGGTGGAAGCCGCGCACGCGGCCGAAGATCGCCGCGTCCTCGAGCGCCCGTTTCGCCGCCATAGAGAGCGCGTCGCCGAGCATCTGATCGCCGCCGGGAGCCGCGAGGGCGGCCTGCGCCTCGGCTCCCGCGGAGAGAACGAGAGTGACCGGGAGCTTGCGGAAAGGCTCGCGCGGCCGCTGTGCTGCCGCCGCCGTCCAGAGGCCTCCGCCGCGGGTCAGCGTCGCCGCCGGAATGAAGACGGAAGTGAACCCCGCGCGGGAAACCGCGGCCTCGACCGCGTCCGCCGGATCGGTGCTGCCGTCCCGCAGCCAGATTGCGTCGCCGGGCGTCTGACGCGCCCGGCCGGATGAGGCCCCGCGGTGGCAGCCGGCCCCCGCGAAGACGACCGCCGAGGAGAAAAGGAGGATCACCGCTCTCAGCCTTTTCAAACCACGACCTCGGCTCTCTGAAGGAGTGGGAGATCAAACGCCACGCGAAATCCTCCTTCCGGCCGGTTCTCGGCCCGGATCTTTCCGCCATGTTCTTCCACAATTTTTTTGGCGATCGCGAGGCCGAGGCCCGTGCCCCCGCTTTTCGCGGAGAAATAGGGGTCGAAGAGCCGGGGGAGAATTTCGGCGACGACGCCCGGGCCCGTGTCCTCGACCGCAATCTCCGCGCTGCCTCCCGACGGATGAGCCTCGACCCGGATCCTCCCGGGCTTTGCGCCGAGCGCCTCGACCGCATTTCCGATCAGGTTCGAGAACACGCGGCCGAGGAGCCGCGGGTCCGCGTTGGCCATCATCCCCGGCTCGATCCGGAGGTCCCATTCGATGCCGTTCGCGCCGGCATAGGCGGCAGCGGCCTCGGCGGCGAGGCGGGAAACGTCGGTGCGCTGGATCTCGGGGGCCGGCAGCCGCGCGTAGTCGGAAAATTCCGAAGCCGAACGGCGCAGCTCCTCGGTCTGCCGCAGAACGTTCGAGACGCACTCGTCCAGTACCGCATCGAAGTTAGCCGAGCCGCGCCGCCAGACCTCGCGGAGATGCTCGACGGAGAGGCGGATCGGGGTGAGCGGATTCTTGATCTCGTGCGCGATGATCCGCGCCATCTCCGCCCACGCGGCCAGCCGGTTCGACCGGACCACGTCCGACACGTCTTCCAGGACCGCCATGCGCGTGCCCTCTCCTCCGAGAGGAAGAGGCACGGTGACGACGCGCCAACGCTCCCCCGGCCGCGGCTCGATTTCGACCGAGGAGAGCGAGACCGACTCGTCCGAGAGAACGCTGCGCACGACCGCCATCGCCCGGCCCGGAAAAACTTCCTCGAGTGTCCGGCCCTCGGGGGTGCCGCCGCCGAGGCCGGCCGCCGCCGGATTCGCGAGGACCACGGTCCCGTCTTCCCGGTAGGCGACGACGCCGGCGGTCAAGTGCGCGAGGAGGGTCGCGAGCCTCTCCTTCTCCGCCGAGAGCGCCTCGGTGTGCTCCTTCAGGCTGCGCGACATCGAGAGAAACGCGCGGACCAGCTCCCTCAGCTCCTCGTCCGGCGGATCCGCCAGGCGCGGCGAGAAATCCCCCGCGGCGACCGCGCGCGTACCGGCGACGAGGTCGGCGACGGGCCGCGCGACGCGCACCGCGAGGCGGCTCGCCACCACGGCCGAAAAGAGAAAGACGAGCAGGCTGAACGCCGATACCGCCGCGGTGAATTGCGCTGCCTCCGCCTCCGCCACTCGCTGCTGCGGCAGGAGGAGGATTGAAAGGAGAGCCGGGCTGCGAACGCCCGGCGCGCCCGGGACCGACGTCAGGTTCGTCGTGATCTCTTCGAGCCGGCTGCCGGAGACCGGCCGCGAGCCGGTCTGCTGGCCCGAGCCCGAGAGACCGATCGCGACGTACGCCGATGCGGGAACGCGATCCGGGACGAGCCCCGCCGAATAGAGATCGCGGCGCGACGTCGCGAGGAGCGTCGAATCCGGCGCATAGACCGAAAGGTCGTAGTCGACCGCGTTGGCGAGCCAGGCGAGGATCTCGTCATCGAGGGCGACGAGGTTGCCGCGGCCGCTGGAGGCCGACGGCAGGTAATCGTCGAGCACCTTGCGAGCGGTCTCGAGACCGGTGCGGGCATGGTCGAGCGTGTCGCGCACCGAGCGCGCCACGATCGTGGTGCGCAGGAAGAACGTCACCGCCATCAGCGGAATCATCACGACGAGGAGGAAAAGGGCGACGAGGCGCCCGCGGAAAGTGCGAGGCCCGACCGGAAAGGTTCCCTCGCCCGACCGGCGGGCCGCGACGATCCTCCAAAGGAAGAGGATCGCGGAGATCCCCGACAGCAGCGCGATTCCGGGCAGCAGGAGGGCGGCGGTCAGCAGCCGCCCGAGGAAATCGGGCCCTGGAATCGCCACGAGCCGGTACCCGTCGGGGATCGGGCGCGCCTCGCCCCACAGATCGCTTCCGGCAAATGAAAGATGAACCGGGACCGCCCGGTCGGAGCTTCGCAGGATGTCGAGAACGGAATTCGGGAGGAGCGGGCCTTCGTCGCGACGGGCGCCATCGCGCGCGTAGGTGACGAGCGTCGCTTTCGGCGGCGAGTCGCGGTCCGACCCGGTGTCCTCCCGGATTCCTAGCACGACGCGGCGGTAGAACTCGATGCGCGGCGGCAGCGGCTCCCACCCGGGCCAGTCGGCCACCTTCACGACGACCGTTCCCCACCGACGCCCGCCCGCGGAGATATTCACGTCGCGTCTCACGATCGCGAGATCGAAGCGGTCGATGCGGACCGGTCCGGCCGACCCGCGATGTCCGAACTCCGGCTCGGGAATCAGAGAAAACTTGGAGACCGCGCGCCCCGACAGATCGAACACTTCGTAGGAGCTGACGGCGGGGGGCGCCGTCGTGCGCTCCCCGTTCTTCCAGATCCGGTAGGCGAGGTCCGAAAGATCCGTGGTCGAGAGCGGAGCGGGAAGCGCCTTTTCCAGATCGAAGGCGCGCACGCGCTCGACCGCCCGTTCGGCCGCGAACGCGGCGTCTGCGGAGGCTCGCCCCGGGTCCGGGATCCGCACAGACGCGGCCCGGCGCATGTCCGACACGGCCCGGGCGTGCTCCGACAGAAGGGACGCCGCCAGAACGACGACGAGCGCGGCACCCCCGACGAGCCGCGGGGCCACCTGGATTCCGCGCGCGCGCCCCTCCGCGATAGCCCGCGTCCAGAGGTGAAAGACCGCAAAGGCGGCTGCTCCCGCGGCCACCAGAAAGGCGGGCGCGGGAGACACGAGCGCGAGCCCTCCCGCGAGGGCCGCTGCGGTCACCGCGAGCGCCGGACCGAGCGCGCGGCTCCCGGGAGGCAGGCGCGCCGCCGAGCCCGCGACCGCGAGCGCCGAAAGGACGAGCGCCGTCAGGCCGGCGAGCCGCAGGAGCGCGGCGGGGGATCCTCCGAGGCGCGATCCCAGGCCCGGCGGCTGGACGAACTCCGCCGCGATCAGCGCGAGCGCGAAGAGCGCGTAGGCGGTGGGCAGTCGGACCTCTCTCCGAGGCATCCGCGTTCCCTCGCGCAGCATCCCCAGAGAAGACGGCAGCACGGCGAGACCTGCGGCGAAGAGCCAGGTCCGCGCAGAGCCCATCACGCGGGTCGCGTCCGATGTCGCGATCTCCGCCGCGAGAAACAGGAGAAGAAGCGCGGCTCCGACGCGCCCGGGGTCGTCGCCCCGTCCGATTAAGAACAGCGCTGCCGCGGCCGCGAGCGCCAGGGCGAAGCGGCGGCCGCGGACCGGAGGGGCACCGCTGCCGGCGCGCTCCAGAAAGAGCAGGGGCTGCCCGGCGGGGTCGTTCAGGACGGCATCCGACGCCCCCGACGC
>JBBQDF010000135.1:0-7226 GCA_038319475.1 Thermoanaerobaculia bacterium | reverse complement strand
TCCACTTCCTCCTCGAAGCGGCAGGACCCCTGACCGCCACGAGCGCGAACCGCGCCGGACTCTCTCCGCTCTCCGATCCCGATGAAGTCGAAGCGCTCTTCGGCGGAGAGCTCGACATGCTGATCGACGGCGGGCGGACTCCGGGAGGAAGACCCTCCACGTTGATCGACGCGACGGCGGATCCCCCCCGCGTGCTGCGGGATGGCGCCTTCTCCTGGCCCCCGGACCCGATGTCACCGGGTCCGGGGGACGACCTCCGAAGCCGCCGCAGCGGGTCACCGGGCGAGGAGAGCTGACGGCGGAGTGCCCGACTCCGGCGTGCTAAATTCCGCCTCTTCATGGGATTGATCAAGGCACACGGGGGGAAGCGGCCCGTCCTCGGGGAGCGCGTGTATTTAGCGCAGACCGCGGCCGTGATCGGCGACGTGGTCCTCGGCGACGACGTGTCGGTCTGGTACAACTCGGTCGTTCGCGGCGACTGCAACTCGATCCGGATCGGCGCCCGTTCGAACATCCAGGACGCGTGCGCGATCCACGTCACCGTCGCGAAGTATCCGACCGTCCTCGAGGAAGAGGTCACGCTCGGACACGGCGCGATCGTGCACGGCGCGGTGGTCCGCCGCGGTGCCCTGATCGGCATCCGCGCGACCGTGCTCGACGGCGCGGACGTTGGCGCCTCGGCGTTCATCGGGGCCGGCGCTCTCGTGACGCCGCGCACGGTCGTGCCGCCACGGACCCTGTGGCTCGGCGCTCCCGCCCGGCAGGTGCGAGTTTTGTCGGACGCCGAAATCGTCGATCTGGAGCATTTTCACCGCAACTATCTGGGATACAAGCGGGAGGCGGTCGAGGCAGGGGAGGAGTGGGCGCGATGACTCCCTCGTACCGGGCCGTCAAGGGAACCCGCGACCTCCTTCCGTCCGAGTGCGAGAAATACGCCGCGGTCGAGTCGGTCGCGCGCCGGGTCTTCGGAGGCTACGGGTATGGAGAGATCCGCACGCCGATCCTCGAATCAACCGAGCTCTTCGCGCGGTCTGTCGGTGAGACGACGGACATCGTCCACAAGGAGATGTACACCTTCGCGGACCGGAAGGGCCGCTCGCTGACGCTTCGTCCCGAGAACACGGCCGGCGTCGTGCGCGCGGCGATCGAACGAGGCATCGAGCGGCTGCCGCGGCCGCTCCGGCTCTGGTACGCGGGCGAGCAGTTCCGCTACGAGCGCCCCCAGAAGGGCCGCTATCGCGAGTTCCGGCAGATCGGCGCGGAGATGATCGGCGTCGCCGGGAGCGCCTCCGACGCCGAGGTGCTGGTGATGCTGTTCGACTTCCTCGGGAGGCTCGGCTTCACCGACCTCTCCGCGACGCTCAACTGCGTGCCGGGGGGCGCTGGCCGGGAGGCGTTCGCCGACGCCCTTCGCGCGCACGTTAAGCCGCGCGCCTCACGGCTCTCGGAAGACGACCGGCGCCGGGTCGAGGAAAATCCCCTTCGACTCTTCGACTCGAAGGACCCCGAAACGAAACAGGTTCTCGAAGGCGCTCCGACGACCGCGGAGTTCCTCGACGCAAAGGCGGCCGGGCACTTCGGGCAGGTGAAGGCGTTCCTGCGGGAATCGGGGATACCGTTCACCGAGAGCCCGGCCCTCGTGCGCGGGCTCGACTACTACACGGTCACGGTGTTCGAGGTGGTTTCGCACAGCCTCGGCGCGCAGAACGCGATCTTAGGCGGCGGTCGCTACGACAATCTCTTCGCCGACATGGGCGGGCCGCCTCTTCCCGCCGTCGGCTTCGCGATCGGCGAGGACCGACTAGTCGAGGTGCTACCCGCAGACCCGCGCGACCCG
This sequence comes from Thermoanaerobaculia bacterium, assembly GCA_038319475.1. Classification (GTDB taxonomy): domain Bacteria; phylum Acidobacteriota; class Thermoanaerobaculia; order UBA5066; family Gp7-AA6; genus JALYUA01. Next base: position 5,389 of record JBBQDF010000135.1, on the reverse strand, counting down.
CGCGAGGTCTGGTACGTCCTGCCGGGCTCGCCGGAGGATTTCCCGTATGCGATGGCCGTCGCCCGGGCGCTCCGGTCGGGGCACCCGGGCGCGGTCGTCGAAACGGACCTCTCGGGCCGCGGCTTTGCAAAAGGGTTCACTCGGGCGAGCCAGATCCTCTCGGGCGACGCGGATTACCCTTTCCGCGTCTCCGAGGTGCGGGTCGTCTCGGTGGGTTCCTCGGAGCGGGCGCAACAGAGTGTAAAGATCAAGACGCTCTCCGCGCATCGCGAGGAAGCCGTCCCGCTGGCCACCCTGACGGGGAAGAGCGACGCGTGAGCGAAGCACCGGTCGCGCAGCTTCTGCCGCGACAGTCAGCCGGGGAGCTTCGTCCCTCAGACGCCGGCCGCCGCGTGCGCCTCCAGGGCTGGGTCGGGCGGCGCCGGGACCTGGGCGACCTCATCTTCCTGACCGTGCGCGACCGGTCGGGCACCGTGCAGGCGCTCTTCGACCGGCTGCGCTGTCCGCCCGACGCGGTCGCCGGAGCTTCCGAGGCGCGCAGCGAGGACGTCGTCGAGATCGAAGGCGAGGTCGTCCTGCGAGGCGAAGGGCGCTCCAACGCCGAGCAGGCGACGGGTCAGATCGAGGTCGTTGCGACGGCGCTCACGTTCCTGGCGCGCTCGGATACGCCGCCCTTCCAGGTCGAAGACCGGACGAATGCCGCGGAGGACCTCCGGCTCGAATACCGTTACCTCGACCTGCGCCGTCCCGCGATGCTGCGCAATTTCGTCCTGCGCGACGAGATCGTTTTCCGCGTCCGGAAGGTCCTGCACGAGAAGGGATTCCTCGAGGTCGAGACGCCGATGCTGACGCGCTCGACGCCCGAAGGCGCGCGCGACTTTCTCGTGCCGTCGCGCGTCCATCCCGGTGAGTTTTACGCGCTGCCGCAGTCGCCGCAGATCTTCAAGCAGATCCTGATGGTCGCGGGGTTCGAGAAGTATTTTCAGATCGCCCGCTGCTTCCGCGACGAAGACCTCCGAGCCGATCGGCAGCCGGAGTTCACCCAGATCGACATCGAGATGTCCTTCCCGACCGAAGAGGACGTCTTCTCGGTCGTCGAGCCGCTCTTAGCCGACGCCTTTGACGCGGCGGGAATCGCCTGCCGGCCGCCTTTTCCGCGCCTGGCCTATTCCGACGCGATGGAGCTGTACGGGACCGACCGGCCGGACCTGCGCTTCGGACTGCCCCTGGTGCGCCTGGATGCGGTGGCCCGCGGGACGGGTTTCGCCCCGTTCGAACAGGCTCTGCAGGGGGGCGGAGCGGTCCGCGGACTGCGGGTGCCGGGCGGCGCGGCGTTTTCCCGCAGGAAACTGGACGAGCTCGGGGAGGAGGCGAAGCATTACGGGGCCGGGGGCCTTCTCTGGATCAAGCGCGAAGGGGGGGAAGTCTCTTCACCCGCGAAAAAGCATCTTTCGCCCGACGCCCTCTCGGCCCTTCTCGAGTCGGCCGCGGTCGAGGACGGGGACCTTCTCGTAATCGTCGCGGACCGGGAAAGAACCGCATCGGCCGCTCTGGGCGCGCTGAGGCTTCGCGCCGCGAGAGAGCTCGATCTCGTCGACGAGACCGCGTATCGGTTCTGCTGGGTCACCGATTTCCCGCTTCTCGCGTGGGACGAGGGGGCGGGGCGGTGGTTCGCGACGCACCACCCGTTTACGTCGCCGCGGGAAGAGGACCTCGGCCGCCTCGAGGAAGATCCGGGCGCGGTCCGGGCGCGGGCCTACGACGTCGTCCTGAACGGAACGGAGCTCGGGGGAGGTTCGATCCGGATCCACCGCGCCGACGTGCAGCGCCGCGTCTTTCAGGCGCTCGGAATTTCGGAAGCCGAGGCGCGCGAGAAATTCGGTTTCCTGTTGGACGCGCTGAGGTTCGGCGCGCCTCCCCACGGGGGGATCGCGCTCGGCGTCGACCGCATCTGCATGCTGGCCTCCGGGGCCTCTTCGATCCGCGACGTGATCGCTTTTCCGAAGACCACTTCGGGCGCGGACCTCATGTCGAAGGCCCCGTCGGCCGTGTCGGAGGACCAGCTGCGCGAGCTCGGCATCGCCACCCTGCCGCCGCGGAAAGCATGAACGGGCCGCGGCGGCGGGCCGGCGCGTGACGTCAGCGCCCGTCCGCCGGATTGCGGCGGGGGAGGGCCCCGGGGCGACATCGATGTGGATCGGCGCGGGCCTGCTGGAAGCCTGCGCCTCGCGCCTTGCTTCTCCGTCGGGGCGTTTCCTCCTCGTCACCGCGCGGGGCCCGGCAGCCGCCGCGGAGCGCGTGCGGGCGGCCCTCGCGGGGCGGCTGCTGATCGACTTCGTCATCGACGACCGGGAGCAGAGCAAGACGCTCGACACCGTGTCGCGGATCGCCGACGCCGCGCTTTCCGCCGGGGTGAGACGCGACGACGCGCTGATCGCCGTCGGAGGCGGGGTCGTGTCCGACGTCGCCGGTTTTGCCGCCGCGATCCTTCTCCGGGGGATCGAGTGGAACGTCGTGCCCACGACGACGGGGGCGATGGCCGACGCGGCCCTCGGCGGAAAGACCGGCGTCGACCACCGCGAGGGCAAGAACCTGCTCGGAGCCTTCCACGCACCGCGCGTGGTGCTCGCGGACCCCGCCTCGCTCGAGGGGCTTCCGGAGCGCGAGTTCCGCGCGGGGCTCGTCGAGGCGGTGAAGGCCGCCTGGATCGCGGACGCGTCGCTTGCGCGGTTCGCGGAGGAGAATCTCCTCGCGATCCTGGCGCGCGACGAAGACGCGCTCGTGACTCTCTTAGCCGGCGCGGCGCAGGTCAAGGCGGACATTGTCGGCGAGGATCCTCGGGACGCCGGCCGCCGGCGCCTCTTGAACTTCGGGCACACGCTCGGACACGCCTTCGAAGCCGCGGGTAATTACGAACATCTTCGCCACGGAGAGGCCGTCGCGTGGGGAATCCGGGCCGCGCTCGACCTCTCCGTTCGCCACTGCGGACTGCCCGCGCAAGACGAAGAGCGCATGTCGGAGCTCCTCTCGCGGCTCGGACCCTTTCCGGCGCCGGAAACCTCGGCGGCGCGTCTGGCGCCCTATCTCGCGCGCGACAAGAAGGCGACGGCGGGAGGGATAGCGGGAGTTCTTCTCGAGGCGATCGCGAAACCTCGCATCGTGGAGGCGATCCCGCTGGAGGATTGGCTTGCGGCGGCGGCCCGCATCTCTCTGCCCTGACGAGGCTTGTTCTGCCCGGGCGTCGAGGCGGCTATAATGACGCAACGTGTCCGGCAGTCCCAGGAGGCATCGCACCCGCCTCTTCGTCCTTCTCTCGGGCGCGCTGGTGTCGGCTTCCCTCGTCCCGCTGCTCGTCTCAGACGGCGTCTTGATCCGCCGCAACCAGCGCACGCTCGAGACTCTCGAAGAGAAGTACCTCACTCGATCCTCGTCCGCCGTCGCCGACCACGTCTCCGCCTTCTACGTTTCCGCCAGAGAGCGCTTGAATACCGCAGCTGCGTCCCTGCGCGTGTCCGGACGTCTCTCGCGACGGGACCCTTTCCGCTCGGCGGACGGGCCGCGCCTCCTCGCGTCCGTCCTGTCGGGACAGACGCAGCTCGTCGCGCTGCGGGGCGTCAACTTCGAAGGGACCGGCAGCTTCGTCGGGCCCGATGTGAGCTCGACCCAGGTGGACTACGAGTTTCGCAAGGGGTTCGAGGCCGCGCGTGACGGGGCCGTGTATTTTGGCCGCCCTTTCCAGTTGCCGAAGCTGGGCCACGTCTCGGTGCTCGCCGCGCCCGTGCAGGATGACTCCGGCGGCGAGATCGGCGTGGTCGAGGCTCTCGTTTCCTGGCAGCCGATCGTGCAGGAATTTCGCGACGAGGCGCGGCGTGAAGTGCAGGTGACGCTCCTGGACAGGCAGGGCGAGGCGCTCTTTCCGGAGGAGGCGCGGGGCAAAGATCGCCGCGGCCTCTCGCTCGTCCGGGATTTCGTGAGGTTTCCCGCCCGCCTGACGCGCTCGGAAAGCACCGGCCGGGGCGCCGTGCTCGCCTCGATCGCTCCCGTCGAACAGCCGGACTGGGCCGTGCTCGTCGAGCGGGACCGCGCCCTCGCGTTCGCGTCGGTCACTCAGATGATCCGCGACACTCTCCTGTGGGGCGCCGCCGCGCTCGCGACGGCGCTTCTCCTCGGCCTCCGTTTCGCGAGGCGGCTCTCGGAACCGATCGCCAGGCTGGCCCAGTCGACCCGCGCGATCAGCGAGGGACAGTACGGCGCGACGGTCGAAGTCCGCGGGACCGCCGAAATCGCCGCGCTTTCCGAAAGCTTCAACAGGATGAGCGGGTCGATCGCGGTCGCCTTCGACGCGGTGCAGCGCGCGGCCCGGGAGAACCGGGAGCTCTTCCTCGCTTCGATCCGGGCGCTCGCCGAGGCAATCGACGCCAAGGACCCTTACACGCGCGGCCACTCCGAGCGCGTCTCCGTCTACGCCGCGGCGGTCGCACGCGAGATGGGACTGCCGGAGGACGACATCGAGCGGATTCGGCTCTCCGCGCTCCTGCACGACGTCGGCAAGATTGGCGTGGACGATTCGATCATCCGGAAGCCGACCGCTCTCACCGAGGCCGAATTCACGATCATGAAGACGCACCCGATCAAGGGAGCCGCGATCATGTCCGCGATTCCGCAGCTCGCCGACGTCATCCCCGGAATGAAATACCACCACGAGAAGTGGACCGGGGGCGGCTATCCCGAGGGCCTGACCGGCGAGCAGATCCCGATGCAGGCCCGCATCGTCACCGTCGCGGACACCTTCGACGCGATGACCACGACCCGTCCCTATCAGCAGGCGATGGAGATCGGATACGTGGTCGAGCGCATCCGGCAGTTCGCCGGCGTGCGCTACGATCCCGTCGTCGTTGACGCATTCGTCCGCGCTTTCGAGAAAGGGGAGCTCATGCCGATCGTCACGTCCCCGTCCGGCGTCGAAGACGAATTGTTGCTCCAGGAGGCGCTCTGATCGGCGCCGGCGCCCGCCCGCCGTCGGCGTCGGCGGCGGTGGCCGCCGTCGTCCTTCTCCTCGGGGCGACGTCGGTCGCCTGCCATCACAGGCCGGGGGCGACGAAGACCTCCGCCGAGGTGCTCTTGAACGAGCGCATGGCGGCGGTGCTGCTGCGCGACGGGCGGTACCGCGACGCCGAGGTCGCGTATCGGGACGTCATCCGCTCCGACCCGAAGAACGCCGACCTGCAGGACGGCCTCGGGGTTGCGCTCATCATGCAGAGCAAGGTCCGGGAGGCCCTGGACCCGTTCGAGAAGGCGATCAAGCTCGCGGACAAGGGCTCCTACCGCGTGCATCGCGCGATGGCTCGCATCGAGCTCGGGAAATATGCCGAGGCGGAAGAGGACCTGC
>JBBQDF010000134.1:0-7271 GCA_038319475.1 Thermoanaerobaculia bacterium | reverse complement strand
TGGAGCGGGGCAACCTCGAAAGAGACGGTTCCTATGCCGCCCGGCGGCCCGGGACGGCGCCGCGGGCGACCTCCGGGCCTCGCTGCAGGATCACGTCCTCCGCGGGCTTCGGTGACTCCGCCTTCGTGCCGGGAGCGGCCTTGCTTCCCGCGGCCGGCTGCGGCGGGAACACGATGACGCGATCGTCGGGCGCGAGCCCCTTCCCGGCGAGCACCGTGCCGGACGGAGAGACATACCGCGCCACCGTCATGAAAAGAGTGCCACCGGATTCGGTCGACACCTGGCGCTGCACGATCGCCATCCCGACCGTCGACTCTCCGACCGTGCTCGCCTGCGCGCGATCGTGGAGCGCCGCCGCGAAAATTTCGGCCGCCCCGCCGGTCGCATCATCGATCAATACGACGGTCCTGCCGGTCCACAGTTTTTCTCCGGAGCCCTCGAGAGCGGGCAGGGCCACTTTCCGCGCGACAGGCTTTGCCACGACGCCCGGCCCGGTGAAGAGCGCCGCAGCTGGGGCCGCTTCGGCGAGGTCGCCGCCGATGGCGCCGCGGACGTCCACGATGACGACGCGCGCCGGCTTCGCTCGCGCCTGTTCGAGGGCCTGCCGAAGCCCGGCCGCAGTGTCCTTCCGGAACGACGGGACCTTGATGATGGCGACGTCGCCGTCAAAACGGGTCGAGACGGGGCCCGGCTCGAACCGGGCGCGCGGAATTTTGAAGATCACGCGCCTTTCGTCGCCGCCGCGGAACACGAGAACCTCGACGCGCGTGCCTTCCGGGCCTTCCAGGGCCGCCTTGACCTTCCAGAGCGAGGAGTTGCGAACGGGCTTGCCGTCCACTGTGTCGATCAGATCGCCCGGCTTCACGCCCGCTTTTTCCGCGGGCGAGCCCGGCAGGGGCGCGACGACGTACGGAAATCCGCCGCGGCGGGCGACGAGGATACCGGGACCCACGGCGCCCGAAGCCTGCTGGGCGCGGTAGGCCGCGCGCTCGGAGGCGGGCACGTAATACGAAAACGGATCGAGCGCGTCGGACATCCCGTCATACGCGCCATCGAGGAGCGTCTTTGCCTCGGTAGTCTCGACGTAATTCGAACGCGTCAACGAGAAAATGTCTGAAAAAATCGACAACGACCGAGTCGCCGAATCCCGCCCGGATCCCGGTGGTGCCGTCACCGCCCGAATCGAAAGCAAAGCCGCCAGAGACCCGACGACGAACAAAAACCGGGACCGGTTGGACCTCATCGAACGATGGTAACAGACCAGAATCGCCCCCGATTCCGGTCGGCAGGCGGGAGCCGGAAGGCGGAAGGCAGTGCCTCCGGCTACTCGGTTCGCCCTCAACCCTCAGTAGGGCCGCGGCTGCGCCTCACCCGCAGCGGCGAATACGCTCGCCCCGAGAGGAGTCTCCCGACCAGAGGGAGGGAGGAGCCTCTCGGGGCGGGAGCGAGAGTGAACGCGGGGACGAGGCCGGCGGTCGAGGCCGCATCCGGCCGAGCCGCCGGCCGGTGCCTTCGCCCGCAGGCGAAGGCGCGTCCCGCAGTGAGCGGCAGCGACGTTACCGTAGCCACGCCACCGGATCGCTGGCTCTCTGCCGGTCGCGGATCTCGAAGTACACCCCCGGCTCGCTTCGGCCCGGTCCGATTCCGGCGCTGCCGAGCGTGGCGTGGGCCGGGACCACCGACCCGGTCGGCACCGCGATGTTCTGAAGCCAGGCGTAGAGAGTGAAGATGCCGTCGCCGTGGTCGAGGATGACCAGGTTGCCGTACTCCGCGAGCCACTGGGCGTAGACCGTCTTCCCCGCGTACACGGCCCGTACGGGCGTGCCGATCGAGGCCGCCACGGCAATGCCGTTCGAACTGGTCCACGCGTCGAACCGCGGATGCCGGTGCCTGCCGAAGGTCTCGATGACGGCGCCCCTGGCGGGCCAGTCGAGGACGCCTTTCCACGGACGGATGCCGGAGGAGGCGTCGGTGGTCTCTCCGCTCGACTGGCGCGCCAGAGTGCTCAACAATCTCTCGAGCCGGTCCGCCTTGTCCGAAAGCGCGTGGACCTCTTCCTTCCCCGTGACCGCGACGTGGCGCTCGCGGGAGAGCAGCGCCTCGCGGGACGCGCGCAGGCGCGACATGGCGACGAGCTCCCGCCGGCTCTTCGCCCAGTTCTGATCGAGCTCGGCCTTGAGAGCTTCCTCGCGCGCGAGGTCCTGCTCGAGCCGCTGCTGCGCGCCACGGTGCGCGGTCATGAGGCGCCCGTCGCGGCGCGCCAGCGCGTCCAGGCGCTCGACGGCGCGGAGAAACCCTCGAGCGTCCCCTGCCTCGAGCAGCACGCGCAGGTAGCCGTACCGGCCGAAACGGTGCAGCACCCGGGCGCGGGAAAGAAGCGCCCGGGCCGAGCGCCCGGACGCGGCGTCCGCGGAGAGGCGCTGCGCGCGTGTGGCCGCGAGAGAGCGAGTCAGCACCTCGCGCTGCGCCGCAAGAAGACGCGTCTCCTGCTGCCCGAGCTCCAGCCTCCAGTCGAGCCGCTTGATCTCCTCCGACAGGGTCGCGACGGCCTTTTCGCTCTCCGACAGCCTCGCCTGGAGACCCGCGATCCGCGCGCGGATGCGAGCGAGGTCCGTCTCACCCTGCGCCGCGGGCGCGCGCGTCTGGCCTGGAGCGGCGGCCGCGACGAAGAGCACGGCCCCGATCGCGAGAGCGGAGCATCGCCGCCGCCCGGCTACCAGAGCGACGTCCCCGCGGCGTCCGGAAGAGCGCGGCTGCCGAGAAGAGAGCGGATCGATGCGGTCACATCCGCGATGTGCGGAACGGGCGATACGCGGAACCGACGCGAGCAGAACAGGATCCCGCGGACGAGGTCCGGATCCACGGAACAGTGATCTCCGCTCCAGACGTCGCGGTTATCTTCGAACACGTCCGCCGTCGGAACACCGAGCGAGGCCTGCCACGAGACGCGGTACCCGCGCGTATTGGCCACGATGAGGTCCGGGATCACCCGCGGATCGAATCGGCGGTAGATCTCCTCGCGGCGGAAAACCCGCGACACCGCGCGCTCTCCGTTTTTCGGGTCCGTCAGAGCCGTCAGGCGCGAGATGAGCTCCGCGCGCAGCGCTTCATACGGGGGGCCCGGCTCGACGATCCCCCCTTTCTCACGCCCTTTCAGATTCACGTACACGTCGCCGAGACCCATCGCGTAAGCGCGCGACCGGCTCCAGTCGACCGCTTCCCAGAACTGCCCCCGGGAGAAAAGTGCTTCGAGGCTCTTGCGCTCGGCGCCGCCCGTCAGCACGAGATACCCCTGCTCGACGAGCCACGAGTTGTAGTTGACGGAGCGGCGCCAGGTCGCGAATCCGTGGTCGGAGAGCACGATCAGCACGTCCTCGGGACGGAGGCTCTTTGCGGCCTCGCCGACGATCGCATCCACCGTCTCGTACGACTTCTCGACGGCGTCCCCGTACTTTCGAGCGAGAGCGGCGTCCCACGCCGGATGCTGCGGGTCTCGAAATCTCCAGAAGACGTGCGCGACGCGATCCGTGAACTCGAAGTAGTGGACGAGCAGGCGCTCGCGGCCGGCGAGAAGCGAAGTCAAAATCCGCCGGTCGGACGCGACGGTTGCCGCTACATCTTCCAGAAACGCGTCCTCGGAGAGCGTCCCCGACTGGATGGACCAGGTGTCAATCGCCCATCCCATCGTCTTGAATCTCCCGAAATCGCGGACGAAGTCGCCCGCGAGGCCGCGCGGGGATGAGATCTCGAAGCCTGGCGGCAACCGCTGCGGGTCGAACTGGACCGGCGAGAGATAGAGGCCGATTTCCGGATCGAGCTTCTCGAGCCGGAAGCGTCCGTATCCGTGAACGGTCACGAGCGGGTTGACGCGGAACGGCAGCGACACCCACGCGCTCCACTCGCCCGGCTTCAGGGTGAGGCGCTCTCCGGGAACCTGGATGTCCAGGCGGTCCCGGGCGGGCGCGACGGTCAGCGTGAGCGGCAGCTCGATCGCTCCGTCGCGGCCGAAGGGTTTCCCGGGCGGTCCCACGATCCGCACGGTCTGGCTCCCGCGGTTGGATTCGAGCTTCAGAATGTCGATCGAGAAATCGTTTCCTTCGCGCGGAGCGAAGAACGGGTCCGAGGTGAAGTAGAACGGCTTGCCGATCCTGCCGGAAAGGTCCGGGACGCCGAGCCCCGAGAGCTGCCGCCCGCCCTCGAACTTCTCGGGCGGAAACGTCACCGGAATCCGGATCACCGTCGCGGGGCGCGCCGCGACCTCGGACCAGAAGGTCGGGCCCTTGCGGGTGTTGCGCACGGAGGGCCGCTCGGCGGGGACCCACGCGCGGACGGCCAGGAACACGGCGGCGCCGACGGCGAGCGCGATCACGTCGATGACGATCAGGAGGGCGAGCCGCCGGCGCGCGAAGAACAGGAGCCCTCCCGCGAGAAAGAAAAGGGCGGCGGCCGCGCCGCCGAGCACGACCGGGTTCGACCGGCCAAAGAGTAAGGGGACTGAGATCTCGTCGGCGACGGCGAACGTGGGGATCCGGTTTTCCGGGTTTCTCTTCAGGAAGTCGAAGATCTCGTGCCCGCCTGGATCGAGACCGGTCGAAAACGTCGCCCACGATACGGGAGTCTGCGCGGGCACCGTCGGCGTCAGCGGGGAGTAGGCGCCTCGCGCTTTCAACGCGGCGAGGTTCGGAAGCCGCCCCGCGGCCATCATCGCTTCGACGACCCCGGCGTCGACGCCGTCGAATCCGAGGACGATGGTCCGACGGCTTTCCTGCGCGTCCGCCGCGTGCGCGACAGCCACGAAGGCGAGCGTCAGAAGAAATTGGCGCATACTGCGGAACGAGTGTAGCGGCGGCGGCGGGACTTGTCAGTTTCTTACGACCTGTGGGTACGCGGGGGTGGGTGGTCCGCCGGGACGCGTGAGGCGCTGGCCTCTGGCCCCGACCTTTCCGCGCTCCCCGCGGGGCGGTGCGGGCTCGTGGCATTTTTGAGTGCGCGTGGGACGCGCGCGCCCAAAAACGGCGCAACGACCTTTCCGCGCTGCTGCGCGGGGCGTTTTCTTTTTGAATTTGGTAGGCGAGGGTGTGGGCGAGACTCGGATCGCGGTCTGGCAACCTTGCGGCTCTGTCAACGCGCGACGTAGCCGGTTGACCGCTCGGTCACGAGACGCTTTTCCTTTGCATTCTTGGGCTCGCGTGGGACGCGCGCGCCCAAAAACGACGCGCCGACCTTTCCGCGCTACGCGCGGGACGGCGCGATTACAATCCGGCCATGTCGAGCCGCGCCGAGGACCTTCACACGCTGCTGGCGCGGATACCGGACCCCGAGATCCGGTCGCTCTTCTCGCCCGAGTTCATCCTCTGCTGCGAGCACTTCGACCGGTTCACGACCGAGATGGTCTTGAGCCTGGTGCGGGACCTCGATCTCGAGCCGGCGATCGCCCGCGGGACTACCGCCTCCTCCCTCGTGAAGGAGAAGGGATTTGCGCCCCGCGCCCGGGTGCCGCTCGGCTGGTTTCTGAGGAAGCTTTCCGCCGAAGGCTACCTCGACACGACCGCGGGCGACGGCGGCGAGGACTCGTACCGGTCCCGCGGCCCGCTTCCCGCGGGCGATCCCGACCGGGCGGAAGCGCGGGCGAGGGCGGTCGATCCGCGTTCCATCCCGCCGTTCACGGTCGTCCGCGCGATGGTCGAGCACGTCCCCGCTTTTCTCCGCGGCGAAAAGACGGGAGAAGAGATCCTGTTCTCCCCCGCGCGCCTGCCGCTCTGGTTCGACTACTTCTCCAACGACAACCTTCTGTACGCCATCAACAACCGGCTCGGGGCGGAGGCGGTTCTGCGGGCGCTTCCGACCGGGCGTCCCGCCGTGGTGTTCGAGCTCGGAGGAGGATCGGGGTCGGCCGCGCTCGCGGTTGCGGAGCGCCTCGCCCGCGACGCCGCGCTCGGCAGAATCGAGAGGTATCTCTTCACCGAAGTGGTTCCGACGTTCCTGCGCCGAGCCGAACGGACGATCCGGGGCCGGTTCCCCGCGTTCCCGGCGCAGTTTCAGCGGGTCGACATGGACCGGGATTTCGAGGAGCAGGGAATCGAAAGAGGCTTTGCAGACGTCGTGTACGCGGTGAACACCGTCCACATCGCGAAGGACCTCGACGCGACGCTGCGGCGGGTCCGCGAGACCTTGAAGCCCGGCGGGACGGCGGTCTTCTCGGAGTGCGTGCGCCCGTTCGACGGCCAGCCGATCTATGTCGAATTCGTCTTCAACTTCCTCGAAAACTTCACGGGCGTGGCAACGAACGCCGCCACCCGGCCGAACCACGGTTTCCTGACACCCGCCAACTGGCGGGATGCGTTCCGTGCCGCGGGATTCGAGCGTCCGGAGATCCTGCCCGATGTCGAAGAGCTCGCCCGCCACTACGATGCCTTCTTCGTGGCGGCCGTATCCGCCAGGCGGCCCCTCGACTGAGGGATTTTCCGGCTCCTCCGCGATGTTGGTACCCTTAGTGTTGACGAAGAGGAGCAAGTCCATGTCCGTCACGAACCTTCGAAAGCTGTCCCGGCTGGCGGCCGCCGCCGCGCTCGCCTCCGCTCTCCTCCTCGCTTCACCCGGCGCCGCCTCCGCGGCGGAGGCCGCTCCCTGCATTCCGGACGCCACGTCCCTGTGTCTCAACCAGAGTCGTTTCAAGGTCCAGGTCACCTGGAGCGTCCCCTCGCAGGGGACGAGCGGGATCGGAAACGGCGTCGCGCTCACCGGGGACACCGGAGAATTCTGGTTCTTCTCGGCGAACAACATCGAGCTCGTCGTCAAGGTGGTCGACGGCCGCGCCTTCAATAACAAGTTCTGGGTCTTCTACGGCGCGCTCTCGAACGTGCAGTACACGATCACCGTGACTGACACGACCTCCGGCGCGATAAAAACGTACGTCAACCCGAACGGAAATCTCGCCAGCGTCGCGGACGTGACCGCGTTCTGAGAACGCAGAGCCGTAAGTCGTCAGCCGTCAGCCGAAACTCCTTCGTGAGGGCGAACTCCGACTGATTCGCCGCAGCCGCCGTTTCTTCTCGGATCATCGTCTCGAATGAGCCGAGAACAGATCGCTGACAGCTGAGAGCTGAGAGCTATCCCCCCTTCCGGCTCGGATCGTCCCAGAACGGATAGAAGCAGTACCACTGTTCGGGGTGCGCGCGGATGTAGCGCTCCAGGATCGCGACGTAGCGCGCCAGGTTCTCGCGCAGCGACGCGTCACGGTCGGCGCCGCGGACGATTGCCATCGGCTCCTC
>JBBQDF010000133.1:0-7281 GCA_038319475.1 Thermoanaerobaculia bacterium | reverse complement strand
TGTTATGTGGTTGTTTCGTCTCACCACCGGCCGGTCCCCCCACGTGGGGGAGGTGCGTCCGCTTGGGGGCGACGCCCCCGGCCGGCGGCTCGGCCGGATGCGGCCTCGACCGCCGGCCTCGTCCCTCCGTTCGCTCCGGCTCCCGCGTATCCGCCGGTGAGGTGAACACCCTGCGCGCTCTGGAGGGGGTTGGGATGAGAAGCAGTCCCATGTATTTGTCTTTAGATGTCGTCCTCTTGCAGGAGTTTCTGCGCGAGGGCACGCAGGCCCGCTGCGACTCCGGGAGGGCCGGCGATTATGTTTCCGCGCTCCCAGAAGCGGTTTCCGCCGTCGAAATCGGTGACCTCGCCGCCGGCTTCCTCGATCAGGATCGCTCCGGCGGCGATGTCCCACGGGGAGAGCTGGAATTCGAAGAACCCGTCGAAGACGCCGGCGGCAACGTGGGCGAGGTCGAGCGCCGCGGACCCGGCGCGCCGGATGCCCCGGGCCTGAAGGAAGACGGCCCTGAAGAGAGCGAGGTAAACGTCGATGCGTTCCCGGGAGCGAAACGGGAACCCGGTCGCCACGAACGCCCCCTCGAGGCCCGGCCGCGGGGAGACCGCCAGGCGCATGCCGTTGCGGAACGCGCCGCCGCCGCGCGCGGCGCTGTAGAGCTCTTCCCGCAAAGGGTCCCAGATCGCCCCGGCGACGATTTTCTCTCCCTCGCGCGCCGCGATCGACACGCACCAGAAGGGAAATCCCGCGATGAAGTTCGCCGTGCCGTCGAGAGGATCGATGATCCACGTCCGAGCCTCCGGGTCCGTTCCGCGGACGCCGCCCTCCTCCCCGAGAAAGTTGTCTTCGGGGAAACGCGACCGGACGACGGAGACGATCCGCTCCTCGCTCTCACGGTCGGCGATCGTGACGAAATCGTTCTTCTTCTTCTCCTCGATCGAGCCGGCCGGAAGATGGCGCCACCGCCGGAGCAGGAGCTCGCCGGCCGCCGCGGAAGCCTCGATCGCCGCCTCCAGAACCTCGGCGGCGCTGGCCGCCGGCCCCCTCACCGCGGTCTGTCGCGCGCGAGGCGTCCAAACCCCGCCGCGACCGCCTTCTCCGGCGCGCCGCCGAGCACGTTGAATCCCCGCTCGTCCGGCCGCGCGTCCCGCCCGGAAGAGAACGCCTTCCACCAGAAAACGCCCTTCCACCACGTCTCTTTTTCGAGAGCGCGGTAGACGGCCGAGATCGCGCGGGCAGCGTCGCCGGCATCAGCCGGGCGGCCCGTGTTCTCGTCGTGAGGCGCCATCCACGCGGCGCGGCAGAGCGGAAAGCCGGCCTCCGTGAAGATCACCGGCTTTCCCGTTCTGGCCGAAAGCGCGGCGAGCGGGCGCGCCGCGTCCCGCACTCCCGCTTCGAGCGCCGCGTCGGCGGCATTGAGCTCGGTGCTCGGTGGATCGTAAAAATCCACGCCGATCGCATCGAGCGCGTCCCAGAACGGAACCCGGAGGGCTCCGGCGGTCCAGTTCGAGGCGTACGTCAGGGGGGCCCCCGTCGCCAGACGCACGGCGGCGATCGCCTCGCGCCAGTCGGCGGCCCGCACTTCGGTCCGGATGAGCTCCGTTCCCACGCAGAAGAGCGCCGCGCCCGACGCTTCGGACACGATCGCATGGTGGACGAGAAACCGCCGGTAGGACGCGAACCAGCGGACCCAGTCCTCGTGAGAGCCCATCGCGATCTCCCCGACGAACACGTCGTGGCCGACCCAGATCTGCGGCTTGACCATGGACGTGATCCCGAGGGCGCGCGCGTCGGTGACGGCGCGCAGCGTCCCTTCATCCGTTTCGCCCTGCGGGTTCCGATGGACGAACGCCAGAGACGGTCGCGCGGCGTCGCGCTGGAAAGAGAAGGGCATCACCGAGATCGCGTTCGCGCCGAGAGCCGACAGGCGCGCGAGCGTTTCCCGCGACCGGGGCGACGCGTAGCTCGATTCCGTCGAATTCGACATGGCGTACGAAAGGCCACGCAGAAACCCGGGCGGAAGGGACCGGCGCGCCGGCGGGGAGAAGGGAACGGCCATCGCCGCCTTCTGCCAGCGGCGCAGCGCCACGCCGAGCGCGTCCTCCGGCCCCGTCAGCTCGCGCAGCACGGCGGCCTCCCCGTCCGATCGCACACCCGCGTCGATCCATGAGGCTGCCGCTCCGACCGCCAGGATCGGGGAGACGTCGTCCGGGGTGCGGACCACCTCGGCGACGGTCGGTTCGACGCCCGCGCGATGGAGAAACGCGGCAAAGCCCGTGACGTCTCTCCCCCACCAGCGCCCCGCCGAGCGTGCTCCGAGCGCCAGGAGTACTGTCGGACGGCTGAACAGACCGGGGGCCGCCGAGCCGTGCGCCGCCGACGCGAACGCGGGAGAGAGGAGGTCGGGCTCCGGCGGCGCCGAAGCATCGACATCGACGCGGACCTCGCGGCCCTGCCGGCTGACATCCGCCGGGCGCGAAGACCCGGTCAGCCGGGCTTTTGCGGTGGCGTCGGGAAAGATCCGGACCAGGATCGAGAGAACGCTGTTTTTCCGGGGTAAGCGCGCGAGCATCGGCTCGAGCCGGTCGACCGAGCGCCGGTCGGCCTCCACGAACTGCCACCGGATCCCCGCGCGTTCCACGGTCACGAACGAATGAAGAAGATCCTCTCGCGCGCGAATCTCGTCGCGGTCGGAGGCCCGGAGTATCTCGAGCGGGCCCCCGCCCGGGGAAAACCGGCCGGTCTTCACGAGATCGCCGGAGACGACCAGATAGTCGCTCTCGGGACCGTCGTGAAAGAAGAGACGCCGCCCCGCCAGGCGCGGCACCGCGGAGCGCGCGTTGGCGAAGAGGAGGGTCTCGTCCGGAGCCGCGGGATCACGGACGGCGATCCCGTCTTCGGGCGACTGATACGTCCGGCCGTCGAAGACGAATCCCCGAGTGTCGGCCCGGACGCCGAAACGCAGCAGGCGGCGGGAGAAGTCGGCAGACGCGGGCGCGACGGCGACCCGCAGGACATCCCATCCCGGGGGCACGGGATCCGCTTCTGCCCCGGTGCGAATTTCTAATCCCTGGCGGCCGGCCCAGCCTGCTATCCGGTCGAGCTCCGTTCCCGTGAGAGATCCCGCCGCGGCGCGGACCGCTATGCGGCGTTTCGGAGCGGGAAGAGCGGGAGTCGGCGCGGCCGCGCACGCCGGCCGAGCCGCGGCCGCGGCGGGGGCCCCACCGTTCTGCCCGCAGGCCGCGAAGGACGACGCGAAGACGAGGCCCGCTCCGAGGACGGCCACCGCGAGCGCGGCCCGGCCCGATCCTGCGTCGACGCCCCGGCTTCCAGACGTCAAGCGTCGCCGCGCCTCCAGACGACGCGGCCTCCGACGATCGTGGCCGCCGGGGCGCCGACGAGCTCCCATCCCGCAAAGGGCGTGTTTCGAGACAGCGATTCGAACGCTCCGGGATCGACGACCGCACGCGCGTTCGGATCGAAAAGAGTCACATCCGCGGGGCTGCCCGCCTCGAGCGTTCCTCCCGGCAGCCGGAAGGCGGCCGCGGGCCCCGCGGAAAAAAGAGCGGCGAAGCGGGGCAGCGACAGGCGCCCGGTTCGCACGAGCGCGTCGAAGACCAGCGAAGCCGCGGTTTCGAGGCCCACGATTCCAAACGGCGCGACGTTGAACTCCACGGCCTTCTCGTCCTCATGGTGCGGCGCGTGGTCCGTCGCGATGGCGTCGACCGTGCCGTCCTCGAGTCCGGCGATCAGAGCGTCCACGTCTTCCCGCTCTCGAAGCGGGGGGTTCATCTTGGAGTTCGTCGAAAAGCCGGAGCGCGCGACCTCTTCGTCGGTCAAGACCAGATGGTGCGGCGTCACCTCGCAGGTCACCGCGAGGCCGCGGCTCCTGGCTTCGCGAACGAGCGAGAGCGCGCGCCCCGTCGAGAGGTGCGCGATGTGGAGCCTTCCGCCGGCGAGCTCCGCGACGAGAAGGTCGCGCGCCACGGCCGCGGCCTCCGCGATCCCGGGCTGCCCCGACAGGCCGAGCCGGGTCGAGACGGCGCCCTCGTGCATCGGCGCCCCTCCGGAAAGTGTCGGGTCTTCACAATGCTGCACGACCGGCATGCCGAAGAGGCTCGCATGCTGGAAGGCGTGCCGGAGCAGGGCCCCGTCGCAGAGCCACTTGCCGTCGTCGGAAAGCGCGACCGCGCCGCCGATGCGCATCTCCCCGAATTCGGCGAGCTCCTTTCCCATCTGCCCGCGGGTGATCGCGCCGATCGGGTACAGCCGCGTGCCGGCGACACCGCGCGACTTGGAGACTACGTACTCGACGATGGCGCGGTTGTCCATGACGGGATCGGTATTCGGCATCGCGCAAACCGAGGTGAAGCCTCCGGCGGCGGCCGCGGCGAGCCCCGACGCGATCGTCTCGGCGTGCTCGCGGCCGGGCTCGCGCAGGTGGGCATGAAGGTCGATGAATCCGGGAAAGACCAGGAGGCCCGCCGCGTCCAGGATCTCCGCGCCCTCGCCTCCCACTGCTTCCCCCAGGCGCTCGATCGTGCCCGCGTCCACGTCGACGAGGACGTCGAGAATCGCGTCGACGCCGGCGCGGGGGTCGATCACCCGTCCTCCGCGAATGAGAAGGCGTCCGGGCGTCTTTGCGGGACGGGCCGGATTCGCAGCAGGCGCCGGACTCGCCGGAGGCGCCGTCTTCGCCGCAGACGCCGTCATGCCTCCCCCTCCCAGGCGTGCCCCGTCAGCAGGAGGTAGAGGACGGCCATTCGCACCGCGACGCCGTTGGACACCTGCTCGAGGATCAGCGAACGCGGCGAATCGGCGACCTCGGAAGAAATCTCGACGCCCCGGTTCATCGGGCCGGGATGCATCACGACCGCCTCCGCGCTCGCGCGAGTCAGGCGCGCAGCCGTCAGGCCGTACCGTTTGAAATACTCGCGCGCGGAGGGGAAGAGTGAGGACCCCTGCCGTTCGAGCTGCATGCGCAGCATCATCACCACGTCGGCCCCGGCGAGCGCCTCGTCAAAATCGGTCGTCGCCTGGACGCCCATCGCGTCGATGCGCGTCGGGAGGAGCGTCGGTGGAGCGCAGACGACGACGCGCGACCCCATGCGCGTCAGGAGCCAGATGTTGGACCGGACCACGCGCGAGTGCGCCAGGTCGCCGACGATCGCGACGCGGAGTCCCTCGAGCCGGCCGAAGTGCCGCCGGATCGTCAGCGCGTCCAGGAGCGCCTGCGTCGGGTGCTCGTGCGCGCCATCCCCCGCGTTGACGACCCCCGCTTTCAGATGACGGGCCAGAAAGTGGGGGACGCCGGGAGTGCCGTGCCGGATCACGATCAGGTCGGGCGCCATCGCCTGGAGGTTTCGCGCAGTGTCGAGAAGGGATTCGCCCTTTTCGACGGAGCTGCCCTTCGCGGCGAAGTTGAGCGAATCCGCCGACAGCCACTTCTCCGCCGTCTCGAACGAGAAACGGGTCCGGGTCGAGGCCTCGAAAAAAAGATTGACGATCATTCTTCCTCGAAGCGCGGGCACCTTCTTTATTTGTCGCTGCCCGATCGACCGCATGGCCTCCGCGGTGTCGAGGATCAGAGTGATCTCTTCCGGTGAGAGCGTCTCGATCCCGAGGAGGTCTTTGGATTGGAGCGTAACCACCGGAACGGGCGGCGCGGTCAGGCGGGGGGCGCCGGGCGAGAATGAGACACGACAGACGGTTCAGCGCAGAGCGCAGAGCGCCGCGCGCCGTCTTCCGTCACGCCGTCTTCTCGAGGATCCAGACCTCGTCGGCGCCGTCGGTCTCCTGGAACATGACCTTGATGACTTCCCGCCCGGAGGTCGGGACGCTCTTACCCACGTAGTTGGCCTCGATCGGAAGCTCGCGGTGCCCCCGGTCGATCAGAACGGCGAGCCGCATCGCGCGCGGCCGGCCGAGGTCGATGATCCCGTCGAGCGCGGCGCGGATCGTCCGGCCCGTGTACAGCACGTCGTCGCAGAGAAGGACCGTCCGGCCGTTCAAGTCGAAGTCGATTTCGGTCTTCTTCAGAAGCGGCTGCGGGGCCACTAAGGAGAGGTCGTCGCGGTAGAGCGTGATGTCCAGAGTGCCGACCGGGAAAGGGCGCTCGACGAGCTCACCGAGGCGCGCGGCCAGCCGGGTCGCCAGAGGGACTCCCCGGGTCCGAATGCCGATGAAAACCAGCTCAGGCAGGTCCTTCTGGCGCTCCGCGATCTCGTGCGCCATGCGGTCGATCATGCGGCGGATGCGCTCGCTGTCGAGAATCCGGGCCTTTTTGACGAGCGTTTCAGCCAACGTCGCGGCAGTCTATGGGGTGCCTCCCGGCCCGTCAAGGCGCGCCCGCGGCCGAAAAACACCCTGAAAGTGCCGTCTCTTATGACGATCCGATTTATAATTGCTCAAAAATACAATGGTTATTTACAACGCGGCCACCCGTGAGCTGACGGCCAAGATCGTGTACTACGGTCCGGGCCTAGGTGGCAAGACCACGAACCTGCACCTCCTTCACGAGCGCCTGGAGCCCGCCACCGTCGGCAAGCTCTTGAACCTCGCGACGCAGACCGACCGGACGATCTACTTCGATCTGCTCCCGGTCGAGCTCGGGGACATCAAGGGCTACAAGATTCGCTTCCAGCTCGCGACGGTGCCGGGGCAGACCGCGTTCAACGAGACCCGCCGCGTCGTCCTGAAGGGCACCGACGGCATCGTCTTCGTCGCGGACTCGCAGTGGACGATGCTGCCGAAGAACCTCGAGAGCTGGCAGAACCTGAAGGACAATCTGAAGGCCAACGGCGTTTCCTTCGAGGGGATCCCCGTCGTCATTCAGTACAACAAGCGCGACTTGAGCGACATCCTTTCGGTCGACGCCCTTCAGGAGGCGCTCGGGCTCTCCTCCTATCCTTTCGTCGAGGCCGTCGCGAGCGCCGGGCGAGGCGTGACCGAGACATTCAAGCTCATCTCGAAGCTCACCTTCGTCGATCTGCTTCGCCGCCTCCAGGGTCGCAAGCCCGAAGAGGCGAGCTCGGTGCCGGCGCGCCGCGAGCCCGACGACCTGCTCTCCTGGAAAGACTCGTTGTTGAACCGCGCCTCGTCCGCCGCACCGGCCGCGGCCGCCGCCCGCGAGTCGCCGACCGCACCGGATGCCGGAGGAGCGAGGCGGCCCCTCGCCCTCGTCCCTTCTCTTCCCGACGAAGCGCCCTTTGAAACCGGGGACCCGGGTGACGTCGGAATGGAATCCGCCGCTTCGGAGTCCGACTCGCCTTTCGGCGAGAGCGCTCC
>JBBQDF010000132.1:0-7291 GCA_038319475.1 Thermoanaerobaculia bacterium | reverse complement strand
AAGCCCGCCGGACGCCCCCCTCGAGGCGCAGCGAGATGCGGGGATGCTCGAACGGGTGGACGTCGGGAAAGCGCGTGAAGATCCACCCGGCGAAGACCTCCCGGCCCCCCTCCCCGACCGCGATGCGCGCGGCCGGGTTCTCGGGCTCGATCCCGGTGGAGGTGATCGCCTCGCTCGTCATGGTGAACGCCGGGAGGAAGACGTCCGCGCGCACCTCGAGCGTGGATCCGGGGACCGGCGCCGCGGCTCCGAGCGGCACGTCGAGCGATCCTTCCTTCCCGCTTCCGGAATCCTTCCAGTGGAGCCGGATTCCCGAATACGCGGCCGTGACCGGCTCCGGGACGACCAGCTTTGTCGGCACCCGCGGGGTGGCGGCCGCGGATGCTCCCGGGGACGCCTCTCCCGCGGTCTCCCCCGTCGGCGCCGTCTCCGCCC
This sequence comes from Thermoanaerobaculia bacterium, assembly GCA_038319475.1. Classification (GTDB taxonomy): domain Bacteria; phylum Acidobacteriota; class Thermoanaerobaculia; order UBA5066; family Gp7-AA6; genus JALYUA01. Next base: position 6,856 of record JBBQDF010000132.1, on the reverse strand, counting down.
GCTCGTGGGAAACGGCCATGCGGATCGCAGGATCCGGCCGCCCCCGCTCGCGGCACCCGACGACGCCGGTGACGAGCAGGAGAGAGGCCGCGATCAGCCATCTCATCGGGAGCTCTTCTTCGGCTTGCGCCCGTAGCGGCGCGGAGCAGGCGCCACCGCGGCGACCGGAGCCGCCACCGGTTTCGCGCGCCGCGCCGGTCGTGCCTCCGCCTTGCGCTCCGCGAGCCGGAAGTTCAGCCGCCGCCGGACCTCGTCGATCTCCTTCAAGTGCACGGCGAGGGAATCTCCCAGCCTGTAGGTCGCGTCGGTCGAGCGGCCGCGGAGGCGGTGCTGCTTCTCCTCGTACACGAAGAAGTCCTCGCCGAGCGCGGAGACGGGCACGAGTCCCTCGACGAAGAAGTCCTTCAGCATGACGAAGAGCCCGAAGGACGCGACTCCTGTGACAAAGGCATCGAAGTCGCGCCCGACCTTGTCCTTCATGAACACGATCTTCTTCCAGAGCAGGCTCTCGCGTTCCGCCTGGTCGGCCCGGCGCTCCCGCTCCGACGACAGGCGCGAGACGCCGGCGAGACTTTGGTTGATCGCCTCGAAATCCCCCGGCGACACCGCCCGGCGGAAATGCAGAAGCCGCGAGAGCTGCCGGTGCACGATCAGATCCGGGTAGCGGCGGATGGGAGACGTGAAGTGGCAGTAGTAGGGCGCCGCGAGCGCATAGTGCCCGCGGCACTCTTCGCTGTAGATCGCCTTGCGCTGCGCCCGCAGCAGAAGGTCGGTCAGGAGCCGCTCCTCGGGCTTGCCCTGCACCTCCTTCAGGAGTTTCTGAAACGCCGCGGGAGGCAGCTCCTCGAGACTCCCCTTCAATTCGTATCCGAAGCTCTGAAGCACCTCGCGCAGATCGACCAGCTTGTCGGGATCGGGTCGGTCGTGGACGCGGTAGATCGCCGGCTGTTTGTCGAAGACCAGCTTCTTCGCCACGGCCTCGTTCGCGGCGAGCATGAACTCCTCGATCAGGCGGTGAGCGACGTTGCGGGACTCCGGGACGATCCCGACGACGAGCCCCTCATCGTCGAGCACGATGTCGGCGTCCGGCAGGTCGAAATCGATCGCGCCTCTCCCCTCGCGACGGGCCCGGAGAGCCGCCGCGAGCTCCCCCATCGTGCGGAAGTCGTCCAGGAAGGCGCCGTATCGCCGCTCGTCGTCAGAGGTCGGACGCGTCTCGAGCAGCCGCGCCACTTCCGTGTACGTCATCCGGTGCGCGCTGCGGATCACTCCCTTGCAGAAGTCGGCGCCCAGCACGCGTCCCTTCCGGTCGAAGTCGAGGATCGCCGACAGAACCAGGCGGTCGACGCGCGGGTTGAGCGAACAGAGACCGTTTGAAAGCCGCTCCGGCAGCATCGGGAGCACGCGGCCCGGAAAATAGACGCTCGTCCCGCGCGACGCCGCTTCGATGTCGAGAAGGCTCCCCTCCGTCACGTAATTCGAGACATCGGCGATATGAACGCCCAGCCGGTAACCCTTTTCCGTGCGCTCCACTTCGACCGCGTCGTCGAAATCCTTCGCCGTCTCCCCGTCAATCGTGACGATGCGGCGGTCGCGAAAGTCGCGGCGGCCGAGAAGGTCCTCGGTCGCGACCTCTTCCGGAAACAACTCCGACGCCGCGACGACCGGCTCTGGAAAACGTGACGGCAGGCCGTGCGAGCGGAGCACGATCTCGATGTCGACGCCGGGTTCTCCCAGAAACCCGAGCCGTTCCTCGACGACGCCGTGCGCGACCCGCCGGGCGTCCGGGAAGGAAGTCAGACGCGCCTCGACGATCTCTCCTTCCCGCGCTCCGTGCGCTTTGCCTTCGTCGATCCGGACGGTCGCGTCCACCTTCGGGTCGTACGGGAGAACGACCTTGCGCCCGTCCTGCGTTTCGAACCGGCCCACCACGCGCTCCCGCGCGCGGTCGAGGACCTTCACCACGGTTCCGGAGATCCGCTCCGGGTCGCGGCCCCGCCCGTGGCTCCTGGCGCGTTCTTCGCGCGCGAGCACGGTGTCGCCGTCCATCGCTCCGTGCATGCCCGCGCGGGGCACATAGAGGTCCGGTCCTCCCTGCACGAGCACGAATCCGAATCCCTCCGCCCGCACGGTCAGGCGGCCGGCAGTCAGGTTGGAGAATTCGATCGCCGAATATCTCTCGCCGCGCGCCCGCACCAGCTCTCCCCGCCGCTCGAGCGCGTCGAGACGTTCACGGAAAGCATCCTCCTCTTCCTCGGGGATGTGGAGGGTGCGGACGAGCTCCTGGAAGGAGAGCGTCCTCGAGCCTTTTTCACGGAGGCGCCCGAGGACGTCCGAATCGCGAGGCAACACCGGCGGAGTCTATCCCGACGCGGCCGCGCCTCCGACGGACGTCTCCGGAGTGGATGACTCCGTGTCGATCCGGTCCGGCAGGAGGAAGAATTCTTTCGCGTCCCGAGTCGCGAGCGTTCCCGGGCGGTAGTAACGGTCGAGAACTCCGGGCCACGAAAAGAGATCGGCATTGCCGGCGGCGAACTCCTGCCACGAAGCCCCGGGCGGCCCGCCTCGCCGGCGCGCGTGGATCAGGAGGATGAGCGCCCACGTGATCGTCTCGTGGTAGAGGTCCGGGTGTCCGACCGAGGCCGCGTAGCGGCGGAGAGACGCTGGAAACCGCTCCAGAACCTGGAGCACGGATCCCTTCGCGAGGAACAGCCACACGACCCGGACGTGGTCGGCGTGACGAAAGTGCCCGGCGGGAAGGGAGCCGGCCTCGAAGGCCTCGAGGAGCTCCGCGTCGCCCGGCGGAGTCGCCGTCAGGCTGGAATTCGATGAGCCGCCGGCGTAACGTGTTACCACGGTAACAAGATACCACCGGCGGACCGCGTCGGTCAGAAAGCGGCGGTGTCGGCGAAGCTCTGAAGAGTCCCCGCCTCGTGCACATACGTGTTCTGGCGTTCCGTCGCGAGGTCGCGCACGGTCACGCGGTAATCCACGTCCGTCAGAGAGCCGATGAAGACCCAGAATTTTCCGTTAAAAGCCCGGCCGTCCACCACCTTCACGACGAGCTCGATGTTGTTCGCCGAAAAGAACCAGAAAGCCCCCGTGTCGCCCGTCAGCGGGACGCTGCGACCCACCCCCGCCATTCCCTGCCGGGATACGTCCCACGCGACCTTGACCTGAAACCGCGCATTGTTGAGGCAGAGCGTCGAGGCATCGGGGACGCAGAAGCCCTGAAGAGCCACCCGGCCGATCTTGTCGCCGGTGAACTCGGTAAACCAGATGTTCCCGTCCGGCCCCGACGTGATCTCCGTCGGAGTCGCGCCCGGCGTCGGAACGGGAATCTCGGTGACCGCCCCCGCCGCCGTGATGCGTCCGATGCGGTGAAGCCCCGACTCGGTGAACCAGAGATTCCGGTCGGACCCCGTGACGATCCCGTAAGGCGCCGCGCCCCCCGGAAGAGAGAACTCGGTGACGACTCCCGCCGGTGTCAGCCGGCCGATGCGCGCGCTCGTGTACTCGGTGAACCAGAGGTTTCCGTCCGGCCCCGTCGTGATGCCGTACGGGCCGGCGTTTGAGTCGGGAAGGGCGAACTGCGAGAACGCTCCGGCGGTCGTGAGCCGCCCGATGCGCCCGGCCTTGCTTTCGGTGAACCAGAGCGCACCGTCCGGGCCCGATGTGATCCCCTGGGGGCCCGTGTTCGGCGCGAGGAGGAAGAACGTGAGGACGCCGGCCGTCGTCACCCGACCGATCCGGTCGTAGAAGTCCGTGAACCAGAGGTTGCCGTCGGAGCCCGTGACGATCTCGATCGGCTCCGCGGGGCGCACGGGAATGTCGAGCTCCGTGACGGAACCGGACGTCGTGACACGGCCGATCCGGCCGGTCAGCTCGGTGAACCAGAGCGCGCCGTCGGGACCCGCGGTGATTCCCCGCGCGAAGCTTCCCGGTCTGGCGAGAGCGAATTTCGCGATCGCGCCCGACGGGGCAATCCGTCCGACCTTGTCGCCGTGCTCTTCGACGAACCACACGTTTCCGTCCGGGCCCGCGGTGATCCCGGCGGGAGAGCTCCCGGCCGCCAGCGGGAACTCGACGATCTGCTGCCCGGTGGCGGCCGCGGCAACGAAACCTCCCATCAGGGCGAAGAGCAGGGCGCGCCCGGTCCCGACGGTCGAAGGGGAGCGGTTGCCGCGGCGTTGCCGGCCGATATCGCGTCGTCTCGCAGCCTTCATGGAGGACCTCCAGGGGGACCGGTTGCAAGAGGGCTGCCCGGCTCGAGCCGGGCGAAGAACTCGCCGCTTCGGCCACGCCAGGCGCGGGGATAATCTCGCGCCATGGACGATCCGGGCGCCGCGTCAGAGGAATTGGAAGTCTGGTGCCGCCTCGTCACTTCTGGAGCGAGAGTCCTGCGGGTCCAGATCATGCACCCCGATGGCCAGGTCCTCACCGCCTACCCGCCCGACCGATTTCCCCCGGCCGTCGTCCGGCAGATGCTGGCGGGTCAGATCCGCGCCGCCCTGTCGAGGCCGGGCAGGCTCCTTCACCTGACCGACCTCACGGGGCAGTCCCTTTTTGAAGAGCGGCTCGACCCTTCAGGGGGCTGAGAAGCCGGCGCGCGGGGGTCGCCGCGATATCGCGCGCTCACGGCTGAAACGCGCTCGTTTTCTGTGCATTCTGCCGCTGATTGCGTCCGAAAGAACGCCGCCGGCGAAATCGTCCGACCGCACCGGCGGCCTGGCGTGTTTGCCCTAAGATCGTCGTCAGCTTGTTCGCACAGGGGCAGGAAGTCTCGCGACCCGCGTGGCGTCGCTATGGTCTGGCGGTCGCCGCGGCCACCGTCGCCGCTTTCGCGACCGCCGCGTTCTACCCGGTCCTCCACACCGTCCCCTTCCTGCCCGGGTTCCTGGCGGTTTTCCTCGCCGGGTGGTTCGGTGGAGGGGGACCGGGTTTTGTTGCGACCCTCCTCGTGGCCGCCGCCATGCTCCTTCACTTTCCCGCCGCCGGGCCCGCCGCTGTTCCCCGGCAGGACGATTGGCTTCGGTTCTTTCTGTTCGTCGGAGCCGGTGGATTCGTCAGCCTCCTGCAGCGGCAACTCTGGTCCCATCGCCGCGCACTGACGCGCGCGCTCGACGATTCCAGGCGCTCCCGTCAGACGGCGGACGACGCGGTGATCGAGCTGGCCCGGTTCGCGGCGATCGTTGAGTCCTCCGACGACGCGATCATCGGAAAGAACCTGGAAGGGATCGTCACCGCGTGGAACGCCGCCGCCGAGCGGCTTCTCGGCTACAAGGCGGAAGAGATCATCGGTCACTCGATTTCGAAGCTCATGACCGAGGGGCATCAGAGCGACATGCGGGAGATTCTCGGCCGCATCGCGCGCGGAGAGCGAGTGCACCACTTCGAGACGGTGAGGCTTCGCAAAGACGGAGAGAGGGTCGAAGTTTCCCTTTCCGTCTCGCCGGTGAAGGACGCGACGGGCCGGGTCGTCGGGGCGGCCAAAATCGCCCGCGACATCTCCGAGCGCAAGCGGCTCGAGACCGAGCGCGAACGGCTGCTTCGCGAGGCGCAGAGGGCGATCGAGGTCAGAGACGCGTTCCTCTCCGTGGCGGGGCATGAGTTCCGGACGCCTCTGGCGGCGTTGAGCCTCATGTTTCACAACTGGACCGTTCGGGCCCGCACCGAGAACGACCCGAAGACGATCGAACGGATCGAGAAAGCGCAGAAGCAGGTGGAACGCCTGGTGCGCCTCACGGACGACCTTCTCGACATCGGACGCATCAGCTCGGGACGCCTGGAGCTTCGCCCGGAGCCGATGGACCTGACAGCCATGGTGCGGGAGGTCGCGGAGCGCCTGGACGAGTCCGTCAGGCGCAGCGGCGCGCGGGTCGAGATCGAAGCTCCGGGACCGGTCGTCGGCGAGTGGGACCGCTCGCGCCTCGACCAGATCGTCACGAACCTCCTCACCAACGCGGTGAAGTTCGGCCCCGGTCAGCCGATCCTCCTGCGAATCCGCCGCAATGAGGGAGAGACGGAGCTGACGGTGCGGGACGGAGGAATCGGCATTGCGCCCGCAGACCAGGAGAGAATCTTCGATCGCTTCGAACGAGCGGTCTCCGAGCGCTCGTACGCCGGCATCGGCCTCGGCCTCTGGATCACGCGCCAGCTAGTCGGAGCCCACGGAGGCACGATCACCGTCGAGAGCGAGCCCGGGCACGGAGCCACCTTCCGGGTTCTCCTGCCCGTAAGCGCCGGTGGCACCTGAGCGGGCGAGCTCAACAACTGGTGCGAAAGGGGGGACTCGAACCCCCACGGATTGCTCCACAGGTTCCTGAAACCTGCGCGTCTACCAGTTCCGCCACTTTCGCAGGGAGGCAGATCCTAGTCGGAACTCTGCCGCGAATCAATCGGCGGCCGGCGGGCGCGGAGGCTTTTCCTTCGTTCGTTGCCCCCGCGCGGCAGGCGGCGATCTCGTCGAAGACCGAGACGCCTTCTCAATACGACGCGAGAAAACCCGGGCTCAATCCTCCGCCGATAGAGAAGCCCCCGGAAAACTGTACGGCCGCCTGACCGGCTATTTTCTGGCGGCGAGGAGCTTCAGCGCGGCGCGGCAGATCGCGAGGGGCCGCGTCGGCGCCGAAGCGGAGATCAGCCGGAGATAGCGCGTGGCGGTCGTCTCCGCGTCGGAAGTTTCCGACGGCTGGCGCCAGGAAAACGTCCAGCCGTTTTCCTCGCGGATCGCCATCCAGCGCAGCGGAGGCCGGTTCAGCTGCGCGATGACTTTTTCCGCCGCCGCATCGTCGGTCGAATAGCAGGGGGTGTCGGCGATGGGCTTTCTGCCAAACACTTTCAACTCGATCAGGCG
>JBBQDF010000131.1:0-7305 GCA_038319475.1 Thermoanaerobaculia bacterium | reverse complement strand
ACGCTCGTGAGCGACTCCTGCGGCGTCACGAAGGGAATCTCCGACACGAGATCCTCAGCGATGACGAGACTCGCGAGATCGCGCTCCGGCATCGACTCTTTGATGTCATGCAGGTCGACCACCCCGATCAGCCGGCCCTGCTCGTCCCCGACGTACAGGTACAGGCTGCGCGTGTGGAGGAACGTCGAGACGATTTCGGCGAGCGGCAGGGTGCGGGCGACGAGCTTGACGTCGCTCCGCATCACGTCTGACACCTTCAGGCTCGAAAGCGCCGTCGCTTCCGGCGTCTGCTCCCAGACGATCCCCGCGGCGCGAAGGCTCTGCACGTAGATCGAGTCCTGCTCGAAGGATTTCGCCGCGACGATGGCCAGGACCGAGACAACCATCATCGGAAGGATGATGGCCGTGTTCTGCGTCAGCTCGAAGATCATGATCACGGCGAGCAGCGGAGCCCGCGTCACCCCCGCGAGGAGACCACCCATCCCGAGAAGCGCGTATCCGCCGACCGGCGCCTCGAGCCACGGCACGGCGAAATGCGTCAGCTTCGCGACAGCGCCGCCGAGCGCGGCACCGACCAGAAGCGACGGCGTGAAGACCCCTCCGACCCCGCCCGAACCGATGGTCGCGGACGTGGCGACGATCTTCGCCGCGAAGACTGCCGCGAGGAAGAGCAGCGTCGGATTTCCGCGAAGGATGCGATTGGCACCCTCGAATCCGTTCCCCCAGACTTCGGGGAGAAAGATCCCGAGCGCGCCGACCGCGGCTCCGCCGAGCGCCATGGCCATCGGCACCGGCAGGCGCAGGCGCGCGAACGTCGCCCTGGCGAATCGCAGCGAACGCATGAAGAGAGCGGAGCTCGGCCCGGCGAGGAGCCCGATCACCGCGAACGGAAGCAGCTCGAACACCGACTCGAGATGGAACGCCGCAACACGGTAGACGGGCTCGTCGCCCAGAACGAACCGCACGAGGATCGTCGACAGGACCGCCGCGACGACCGTCGGGCCGAAAAGGGTCATCGAGAAAGAGCCGACCACGACCTCCAGCACGAAAAGGGTTGCCGCTATGGGCGTGTTGTATGCGCCCGCGATGCCCGCGGCCATGCCGCAGGCCGTTAAAATGCGCACGCGCTCGGGCGAGAGTTTGAGGCGCCGCGAGAGCCAGGATGCCATCGCCGCGCCGATCTGGATGATCGGGCCCTCGCGCCCTTCCGAGCCTCCCGTCGAGATGACGGCGATCGACGAGAACACGCGCGCGACCGCCGGACGCATCCGGACCGTGCGCCGTCCGAGGGAAACGACCTCGATCATCTCGGAGATCCCGTGGGTTTCGCCCGAGCCGAGGAACTTGCGGATGATCAATCCGCCCACGAACCCGCCCGCGGCGGGAAAAAAGAGGCAGAGGGCCACGGGCAGCGTCTGGGCGGCGGTGACGACGTCGTTCGCGTCCATCAGGAGCACGGTCAGACGCGAGGTGACGGCGCGGAAGAGGATGGCGCCGAGCGCGCCGAGCAGGCCGACAGCAGCCGCGAGAAGGAGAAACTGCGTGTTCGGATCGCGCCAGAAGAATCGGCCGAAGCGCGAGGGGCGAGACGGCGTCGCCGCCTCCGGAGAGCTCATTCGTCGTCGACGTCGGAACCGGCCGCGTCGTCGACGTCCTCTTCACCCCCGAAGAAGAAGTTGTGGCCGCAGGCTTTCGTGCAGAAGTTCGAGCCGCCGACCCGGACGTTACAGGTGGCGCACACGGGCTTGTGGCAGAAGCCGCAGCGCGGCAGGCTGAAGAGAAACGAAGTCCCGCAGACTCCGCACTTGTCGGTCAAGCCGGGCATGCCCGGAGTATAGAGGGAGCGGAATTTCCGGAGACGCGCCCCGTGGCCCGCCTCCGGAGCCGCTTACTTCCGTCGCAGCGCGAGCATTCCGAGCGCCGCGATCACGACCGCGAGCATCGCGAGCATTTCGGTCGAGAGCGTCGGGATGGGCTGACCCGGACCACCGCCCGGCCCCGGACCGCCGAACGGGGTCGGCGTGACGGTTGGCGAGCCCGGCGGGGCCGTCGGCGTCGCCGTCCCGCTGGGCGTCGGTGTCGCCGTCGAGCCGATTGGCGTGGGGGTGACGCTCGGCGTCGCGGTCAGGGTCGCTGTCGCGGTCGCGGTGGCGGTCACCGTCGGAGTCGCCGTCGGGGTCGCGGTGGGCGTCGACGTGGGCGTCGCGGTCGAAGTGGGCGTGGCCGTTGAAGTGAACGTCGCAATAGGCGTCGCCGTGATGGTCGGCGTCGCGGTGAACGTCGGCGTCGGGGTAAACGACGGGGTCGCCGTGAATGACGCCGTTGCCGTCGGGGTCGGCGTCACCGTCGGCGTCGCGGTCGGGGTCGGGGTCAGGGTGACCGTGGGGGTCTGCGTCGGCGTCGGCGTATTCGTGGCCGTCGGCGGAACCGGGGTCGCGGTCGGAGTATTGGTCACGGTGGGAGTTGCTGTCGCCGTAGCTGTATTCGTCGGGGTCGGCTGGATGATCAGCACGGTCACGGTCTTCGTCCCGGTCGCCGAGTCCTCGGCCACGGTCGTATGGATCACGGCATTGAAGTCGAGGCTCGCCCTGGCGAAGGTCACGCCGGGGTTCACCAGGACCGTGCACATCACGGTCGGATAGACCTTCGAGCCATCGGAAAGAATCGTGTCACTCGAGGCAAGCACGGTCGAGGGGCCGGTGGCGTTTCCGTCGGGCCCGGGGCATGTAAAAACGAGCCGGAGGTTGGTGGCGTCGCAGGCGAGCGGCACGGGAGGCGGAAGAGCGGTAGGATCGGTCAGGTTCTGGGCGTTGACCGTATAGGAGACTACCGTTCCGTTGGCGATGACCGAGTCCCCCGGGTTTCGCGTGATCGTGAACCCGAGCCGGTTCTGATTGCAGTTCGGCGGGCTCTGGTGAGCGGGGACGGGCCCCGACCCCCCTGTGGGCTTCCTCACTCCCGTCGGCCTCGTCTGCGCGATGGCAGGAACGGTAACGAGAGACAGCGCCAGGACGCCCCACGCGATGCTCCTGGGTGAGTTCATCAGAATTCCTTTTTACGCGTCGCCGATCGAAGCGTGTTGGAGGTTTTTCGCCGCCAGGGATCAGTTGGCGGGAAGGGTACCACGGCGCGCGCGCGCGCGACAGCTGAAAAGGAGCACGAGCGGGGGAGGAACGGCGGCCGCCCCCGATAGACCGAGGGGCGAGAAGGCCAGGGAATCTCCTGCGCCGAAAGGAGCGTCCGCGAGGTCCGCGGAGATAAGTGGCTTATGTGGGGCTGCGGGAGCGCCTCGCGTCAGGCCTGCTGGTGCTCCGGGAGGTAGTTCCAGGGGACGTCTCCGTGGTTGAGAGTCCCGGTGATGCGGTTTGCGAGGTCGACGAACACCACCCGGGGCGACCGGTGATTCGCGGCCTCATGCGGTTCCATGTAGGCGTACGCCATGATGATCACGAGATCGTTGACGTTGAAAAGGAGGGCGGCCGCCCCGTTCAGGCAGATCACGCCCGAGTCTTCCGGCCCCTCGATGACGTAGGTCTCCACGCGATTCCCGTTGTTGATGTTCACGACCTGCACCCGCTGGTAGGGCAGAATGCCGGAGGCCTTCAGCAGCCTCGAGTCAATGGTGATCGACCCGATGTAGTTCACATCGGCCTGAGTCACCCGAGCCCGATGAATTTTTCCGATGACCATTTCCAGAAACATCCTGCTTTTCCTCCGGCTTATACGTTTCCGATCCGTTCGTTCCAGGCCCGTCGGGCCGCAACCCTGCCGCAGAGCCCCATTTCAGATGCTGTTTTGCTCAGGCTCTGGACGCTTCGGACGCTTGCCGCCGTCCCCGGATGCTTGCTGAAAATGTGCCAGGCCCCCGATCGGCGCCACACCACGTCGAACAGCAATTCCCTTTGCCATTATCCAACACTTCAGCCGGAAAAACCGCATCGACCGCCTCGAACCCCGGAATTCACAGGGATCCGGGTCGCAACCCCGCCGCCAGATGACGCGCGACCGGCCGGGAAACACGCCCCCCTGCTCTCAAACCCGGCCGACAAGTTCGGGCTTAGTGGCGGATACGCTCGCACCGGGAGGAGTCTCCCGACCGGAGGGAGGGAGGAGCCTCCCGGTGCGGGAGCGGAGCGAACGAAGCGGCCAGGCGAGCGGTCGAGGCCGCATCCGGCCGAGCGGCTCGCCGGTGCCTTCGCCGCCGCGCGGCGAAGGCAGGCCGCGCAGTGAGCGGAGCGACGGTATTGGTGGCGGTGCAGGGATTTGAACCCCGGACACAGCGGATATGAGCCGCTTGCTCTGACCAACTGAGCTACACCGCCCGCGGAGGGACGCGGATGCTAGCACAGGGAGCTCTTTTCGGGCGCTGTCTCGGTCTAACATCGCATCCGTGCCATCTCCGATCGAAGCGCTCACCCGGGCCGCCGAGGCTGACCTTCTTCCCCCCGGAGGGTCGCTCCTGCTCGCGGTCTCCGGCGGGGCCGACTCTCTTTCGCTCCTCCATGGCGCCGCGTCGCTCGCCCGGCGCTTCCAGTGGCGCCTTTCCGTCGGGCACGTGCATCACGGGTGGCGAGGCCGCGAAGCGGACCGGGACCTCGCGTTCGTACGCGACCATGCCCGGCGCCTCGAGTTGCCGTTTTTCTGGAGGAGCCGCGACGCCCGCGCGGAGGCGCGGCGCCACCGCCTTTCGCCCGAGGCGGGAGCCCGGCACGCCCGCTACGAGGCGCTCCACGAAATGGGGCGGGAAGCCGGCGCCCTCCGGATCGGGACGGCGCACCACGCGGGAGACGCTCTCGAATGCTTCCTGCTCGCGCGGGAGCGCCATGCCGGGATCGCGGGCCTCGCGGGTCCGCGGCCGCGTCGGGCGGACGGCGTCGTGCGTCCGCTCCTGGAGGTTTCCCGAAGAGAGGTCCTCGCTTTTCTCGGAGAGCGCGGCCTTTCCTGGAGACGGGACTCGACCAACGGAGACCTGCGCCTCGCGCGCAACCGCATCCGCCGGGAGGTCTCGGCGGCGCCCTCCGCGGCGCGCGCCGCCTGGGAGGCGGAGGCGGCGGAATGCCGGCGTCTCCGGGATCACGTAGACGAGCAATTCTCTGCCAGGATCTCCCCGGCCCTGCGGCGCGGGCCAGGCGCGGTCGTGGTCGACGCGGCCGTGATCGAGGGCTGCTCGCCCGATCTTCAGCGCCGCGCCCTCGAGTCCGCGGCCGCCCCGTTTTCGCGACCCGGCCTGCCCCCGATGACGGGCCGCGAGCGGGAGGACGTCCGCTCTCTCCTGGCGACGGGGCGGGACTTCCGCTTCGAGGCGGGCCGTCGGATCTCGATCCGCCGCCGGGGGTCCGTCCTCTCGTTCGCGCTGCGACAGGGGCCTCCAGGGGTGTACGATCGAGACCAACCGCCTGCGGGAGAAATCGTCCATGGACACCCTGCGCCTCGAGCCGAGATTTGACCCGGCGCAGATCAGCGCGCGGGTCCGGGAAATTGCGGGAAAGCTCGATGCGGAATTTTCGCACGGGGCGCCCGCGCTCGTCTCGGTTCTGAAGGGCTCTTCCTTCCTTCTCGCGGACCTCGCCCGCGAGATGCAGATCCGGGTGGCGTGCGAATACATCTCGGTCAGCCGGCACGCGGCCTCCGACGACATCCTCCAGATCGACTTCGCGACCGGCTTTCCGCTCGGCCGGCCCGTCATCCTCCTGAAAGACGTGGTGCACACCGGCGTTCTGGAGAGCTACCTGATCACGCAGCTCGCTGCGGCCGGAGCGTCCCCGATCCGCCTCGTGTGCATCATCGACAAGGTCGCCGAGAGGACCACCGACACGTCCGTCGACTTTCCGCTCTTTTCGATCGAAGGCGGGCGCTTCGCGGGCTACGGGATGACACACGACGGGCAGTACGCGAACCTGCCCTACATCGCGGAGGTTTACGCATCCTCCTGATCCGCTCGGAGTTTCGCGGACGGGAGCAATAAAGTCCCTCACGCGTCCGTTATGCTGAGTGCGCTCGAGCCGTTCCTTTCCGCAAGGAGTTACCGTTGAACGCCACGATCAAAAATCTTCTGCTGTGGATGGTCATCCTGGTCCTGATCATCCTCGCCTGGAATGTCTTCAAGACCGGGGCGACGGCCGTCGAAGAAATCACCTTCTCCAGGTTCCTGACCCAGGTGAGCCAGGGGCACGTTCAGAAGGTCACGATCCGCGGAGACGAGATCCGCGGCACGTACGCTCCTTCCGCCGGCAAGCGTGAAACGCTCTTCAAGACCTACGCGCCCGCCTATCCCAAGCTCGTGGACGACCTTTCCGCCAAGGGAGTCGAGATCGAAGCCACGCCCACGAAGGACTCCTCCTTCGTCTCGGCGCTCGTCATGTACGGGCCGCTCATCCTCTTAGTCGCGATCTGGTTCGTCATCATGCGGCAGATGCAGGCGGGGGGGAACAAGGCGCTCTCCTTCGGGAAATCCCGCGCGAAGCTCCTAACGCCCACACAGAAGAAGGTGACGTTCAAGGACGTCGCCGGAGTCGAAGAGGCCAAGGTCGAGCTTCAGGAAATCATCGAGTACCTGAAAGACCCGCAGAAGTTCCAGAAGCTCGGCGGGAAGATCCCGAAGGGCGTGCTGCTGATCGGTCCTCCGGGAACCGGCAAGACGCTGCTCGCCCGCGCCGTCGCCGGCGAAGCGAACGTACCGTTCTTCACGATTTCGGGGTCGGACTTCGTCGAGATGTTCGTCGGCGTGGGCGCGTCGCGGGTGCGCGACCTCTTCGAGCAGGGGAAGAAAAACGCCCCGTGCATCATCTTCATCGACGAGATCGACGCGGTAGGCCGGCACCGGGGGGCGGGCCTCGGCGGCGGGCACGACGAGCGCGAGCAGACTTTGAACGCTCTCTTAGTCGAGATGGACGGCTTCGACACCAATGAGGGCGTCATTTTGGTCGCCGCCACCAACCGGCCGGACGTTCTGGACCCGGCCCTGCTGCGCCCCGGCCGATTCGACCGGCGCGTCGTGGTCGACCGGCCGGACCTCCGCGGCCGCGAGCAGATCCTCAAAGTGCACACGCGCAACATCCCGCTCTCGGACACGGTCGATCTTTCCGTCATGGCGCGCGGGACCCCCGGTTTCTCGGGGGCCGATCTCGCGAACCTGGTGAACGAGGCGGCTCTGAACGCGGCCAGGTTCAACAAGAAGAAGGTCGAGATGATCGACTTCGAGTACGCCAAGGACAAGGTCATGATGGGTCCCGAGCGCAAGTCCATGATCATGACGGAGGACGAGAAGCGCAACACGGCGTACCACGAGGGCGGGCACGCGCTCGT
>JBBQDF010000130.1:0-7354 GCA_038319475.1 Thermoanaerobaculia bacterium | reverse complement strand
GGCATCGACGCGGCTGTCACGCGCCGCACGATCGACGGCCGCAACCCCCGAGGCTGGTTTCCCGAGCAGCGCATCGGAGTGAAAGAAGCGCTGGGCGCGTACACGATCGGCGCCGCCTGGGCGGCGTTCGAGGAGAACGAGAAGGGGTCTATCGAGCCCGGCAAGCTCGCCGACTTCGTGGTCCTCTCGAGAGACATTTTGAATGTTCCGGCGGAACAGATCGTGGACGCCAAAGTCGAAACGACCGTCGTCGGAGGAAAGATCGTCTACCGGGCCAGGTAGCCCGCCGTCCGGCAGATTGCTCGAAGCGCCCCCCGGGTAGACATCGCGGGTGGCCAGGATCCATCGGCTTTCGAGCGGTGTCATCGACCGGATCGCCGCCGGCGAGGTGGTCGAGCGTCCCGCCTCGGTCGTCAAAGAGCTCGTCGAAAACGCGCTCGACGCGGGCGCCTCTCTCATCCAGGTGGAAGTCGACGGCGGCGGCGTGCGGCGCATTCTCGTCCGCGACGACGGGACCGGCATGTCCCGCGACGACGCACGGCTGGCGCTCGAGCGCCACGCGACGTCGAAAATCTCTTCGGATGAGGACCTCGTCTCCGTCGCGAGCTACGGCTTCCGCGGGGAGGCGCTCCCGTCGATCGCGTCCGTGGCGTCGCTGACGCTCACGACCGCCGACGGTTCCTCTCCGGAGGCCGTGCGGCTTGCGATTCGGTTTGGCGGCGAGGAGGAGATCGAGGTCGCCGCGCGTCCCCGCGGAACGGACGTCTTAGTCGAGGATCTCTTTGCCCGAACACCCGCCCGGCGCAAGTTTCTCGCATCTCCCGAAGCCGAGGGCCGTGCGGCCGCCGCGGCGGTGACCCGGGCGGCGCTCGCGAACGCGCCGATCGCGTTCTCTCTCCATTCGAACGGCCGGGAGCTCCTGGATGCTCCCGCCGCCGTGGACCGCGCCGCCCGCATCCTTCAGGTCTTCGGCCGCGAGACTCTCGGCGAGCTCGAGCCCTTCGAGGCGCGGTCGGGCCCTCTCCGCGCGTCCGGCTTCGTCACGCGGGGGTCCGTCACGTTCGGTACGCGGCGATTTCAGTACCTCTTCGCCAATGGCAGGCCGATCGAGGACCGTGCTCTCGCGCGCGCGATCGGGCAGGCGGCTCGAGACGCGATCCGCACGGACCGTTTTCCAGCCGTCTTTCTTTTCTTAACCGCGGACCCGGGAGCGCTCGATGTGAACGTCTCTCCCGCCAAGACCACGGTCCGATTTGCGGACGCCGGTACCGCGTACCGGCTCGTCTACCATGCGATCCACTCCGCGCTCCTTGCGGGTAAGGAAGAACGGCGGTTGAAGCCGGTGCCCGCGGAACCGTTCGTGTCCGAGTCCCGGGACGCGTACGGCGGAGCGCCGGAGGTCACTCGCGGGCCCGCGGCGGCGCCCCCTTCGACGCTCCCGCCACCTCCGGCTGCCGCGGAACCGCGCTCGCCGGAGCTCTGCGCAATCGGACAGCACCGCGAGTCCTACATCCTGGCGAGCGGAGGTCAAGGCCTGCTGATCATCGACCAGCACGCCGCGCACGAGAGAGTTCTCTACGAGCGGATCCGCGACCGCATCGCGTCGGGACGCGTGCTTTCGCAGAAGCTCCTCGTCCACGCACTTTTCGAGGCGACGCCCGAAGAAGCTGAAACCCTCGCGACCGGCATGAGAGATCTCGCTTCCGCGGGATTTGAAATCGAGCCGATGTCCGGCCGCTCGTACGGGATCGGGGCGATCCCGGCCGAAGCGCGGGAGAGAACGGCCGCCGAGCTCCTCCGCGAAGCGCTGGCGCGTCTTGCCGAGAGCGGGTCCGCCGATGAAGCCGGGCGCCGGGACAAAATGGCCGCGGGGATCGCCTGTCGTTCCGCGATCACCATCCGGTACCACCTGGCGCCCGAGGAGATCCGGCGCCTCCTGTCCGACTGGCTGCGATGCGCGGACCGCTTCACGTGCCCCCACGGACGCCCGGTCGTGCTGTCGATGTCGGAGGACGAGATGGAGAGGTACTTCAAGCGGAGGTGAGGGGGTTGAGTGAGAGTTGAGAGTTGAACAACGTTGAGGGTCTGGAAAAAAAGGCCGGCTTGCGCCGGCCCGGCCATCATCCGATTTTCGATTCTTAACCAGTTGACCGCGGAGTACCGCGGCCGTCTCGCTCCCGCTGGTCGCTCGGCTCAGTAGCTCCTGGGCGGCATCCCGACGCCCTCGGTGTTTTCGCGGCGTCGTCGCCGGAGGTGCGTCGCGATCAGCACGACCCCGAGCAGGATGAAGGCGGCCGGCGCACCCCAGCGGTCGAAAACGCTCCAGTCGATCTCGAAGTAGCGATCGATGAGCCAGAGCGATCCGAGACCGATGAGGATCACGCCCCAGGTCAGGCTCGCCGTTCCATTGCCGCCGCGAACGGGCACGACGACGGGGGCTGGCGCGGCCGCGGCCGAGGCGAAGCCCGGCGCAATGACGTAACCGCGGTTGATGGCGTGCGCCTGGCGCACCGCGTCGATGATCGCGAAGAAGAAGATGAACGCGATCATCGGTCCGAAGAAGTGGCCCCGGCCGTGCGCGGAGCCGCCGATGCAGATCACGAACGCGAGAGCAAACGCGAACGCGCGCTGGTAGAGGCCCAGGTAAAGGTGCCCGGTGCCCGGGAACATCGAGAGAATCCCGGCCAGCAAGGGCGACTTCTTCTCGGAGACATACACCGGGGGCGCAATCGGCGGCGGGACGGCCGCGGCGGGCGGGGGGAAGGGCGCGCCTGGCGGCGGAGGCGGGGGCGGCGGCGAATAAGGCGTGCTCTGGTCCATGGCGTTCTCCTCCTGGCGGGCGATCAGGCGCGCCACGTTGGGATCGAAGTTTCGTTTTCTCTTCCGGGTGCGTTGCGCTCTTCGCCGTTGCGCGGACGGCTCTGCGGGCGAGGCGGCCTTTCTTCGGGTCTCATGACGAGGGCAATGACATTGGAGAGAACCGCGCGTCCGTACCCGCCGGCGCGGCCGCGCCAGACAGCCACGGTGCGTGCGGCGCGCTGCTTGAAAGCGCCGAGGCGGTCCGCCAGGGACTCATCGGCCACGGCGGCAACCATCTTCGTTTCGGTCCTCAATCCCGCGCCGGCCCTCCGGGCCAGATCCGCGGGGTTCAAGCCGGCGAGCATGACGACGAGGGCCGCCGCGTAGGCGAACGCGATCGCCGCGCGCGGATCGAGCAGGCCGCGCCGGCGCGGACGGGGGTTGGCGGGCCTGGCCGCCGAGAGCCGTCCGGCAACCCACGGCGCCGGAACTGGCGGAATCAGCTCGCGCAGCGTGAGAAGCGTCTCGAACGCTTCGCGACAGCCGTCGCACCGCGACAGGTGAAAGTCGAGCCGCGGCTGGTCCGCCTGCGCCGGCACTTCCCCCGCTTCGAGCGAGGCCGCCATGAGGAGCTCGGCTCCGGCACAGGAGACGGTCATGGCCGGAACCCGGAGGAGAGCGTCGCGCAGTCCCGCGGGCAAGGCCGGAGAGCGGAGCCCCGAAACGAGACTGTCCGCGCTCGCAAGATCCCGCGCGAGCGCATCGCACGGGTGGCACGCGGCGCGGTGAACGCGAAGCTCGGCCTCGGACGCGCCGGCCAAGAACTGCCGCTCGATTTCGCGGCACGTCATACGAATGCTCCCGCGGCGGCCGCGACGGAGGTCAGGACGCCGGTTCCCCGATTCTGGTGGCGCTCGCGGACCTTCCGCGCCACTTCCGCTCGCGCGCGGAAGAGCCGCGACTTCACGGTCCCCTCCGGAAGAGACAGCGCCCGGCCTATCTCGTCGTAAGCGAGACCCTCGAGGTCGCGCAGGACGAGGATCTCCGCCAGGTCTTCCGGAATCTCGGCCAGAGCGGAGAAGAGCATCTTCGTGCGCTCTTTCTTGAGCGCGTCCGCGGCGGGATCGTCCTGCGACCGCAGGAGGGGCATCACGGCGTCGTCCGACACGAAGCGAAAGGACTTCTCACGTTTGCGCCGACGGTACCGGTCGATGCACAGATTGCGGGAGAGGGACACGATCCAGGCAATCAGGGGAAAACCCCCGTCGTACCGCTCCAGGTTCTCGAAGATCTTCAGGAAAATCTCCTGAGAGAGTTCCTCGGCGTCTTCGCGCTTCAGCGTGAAGTGGTAGGCCACCGAGTACACCCTCTGGCCGTAGCGGTCCACGAGCTCCCTCCATGCCTCGTCCTCGCCCTGACGGCACCGGTGGACCAGGCTCCTGTCGTCGTTGCTGCTCAATTCGTCCTCACTGGAGCAAGACGCAGGTTGGGAACAAAAGTTCACAGGCGGGAGGCGCCGGGAAACGGGAAGCGGGGAGCGAGAAACGAGCAAGCCTCCGGGCCTCAGTCATTTCCCTCGAGGGTTGAGGGTTGAGGGTTGAGGATTGAGAGTGAACCGGGGACGCGGAGGTTTCGAGCAAACGCGTAATGAGCTGAAACTAAGAGCAGACAGCTGACAGCTAAACCCTCTTCCCCCTCCCCCGGCCGCCCCGGCGGCGACGGGTCGCGGCGGGCCCCCGCGGATCGGCGGGAGTATCGGTCTCGAAGCTTTCTCTCGTCTTACGCGCCCGGTCGCCGAACGCGCGCCACTCCCGGGCGAGCTCCTCGCCACGCCCGGTGGCCATAGCTCCGAGCTCGAAGAGGTCGAGCGCGGTCGAGAAGGTCTCGCGGAAGGCGATCCGGCGCGTGGCGAGCCGATTGTCGGGCCGGTAAGAGAAGCGGCCGATGGTCGCCAGCGCCTGCTGGATGCGGTGCGAGATGGCGTGCGGCAGGGACATGCGGATCGCGATCGGGGGGACGAGATCCTCGAGAATCCGGCCGAGAACCGCGGGCTCGGGGTCTCCGCCGGGGACGGCCTCCCGCACGCGCGCCCGGGCGATCGGCAGGAAGAAGAGCCCGAAGAGGGCCGCATCGTCGAGAGGGCGTCCGCGGCGGCGCTCCGCGTCGAGTGTCTCGAGAAGCGCCCAAAAGAAATGCCCGGTCCCGTGCGGGTGGTCCGGATCGATTTCGCGCAGCACTTCCGCAAGCTCGGGCAGCAGGACGTCCAAGAGCCCCACTTCGCGGAGGAGCAGAAACGTCGGGAGCGCGTGGCCGCCCCGCAGCGACTGGAGAAGCTCCTCGGTGACCCGGGGAGGGGCGGACTTCGCGATGTCCTTGCGGCATTCGAGGATCGCTTCATACCCGTCGGGCGTGATCGCGAAGCCGAGACGGCTGGCGAATTCGACCCCGCGGAGCATGCGGACCGGATCCTCGCGGAAACGGACCTGCGCGTCCCCGATCGTCCGCACGAGGCCCGCCTCGAGGTCGTCCAGACCCCCGGCGTAGTCGATCACCGAGAAGTCCGAGATGTCGTAAAAGAGGCCGTTGATCGTGAAATCGCGCCGCAGGGCGTCCTCGCGCGCGGTCCCGAACGTGTTGTCGGAGGTCATCAGGAGCTCCGGAGCGTCGGGGTCGGCGCTCTCAGGCCGCCTTCGAAACGTCGCGACTTCGATGACCTTCCCGTCGGCGAAGAGGATGTGGGCGAGCCGGAACCTGCGGCCGATCAGGCGGCAGTTGCGGAAGAGCCGCCGAAGCGCCTGCGGGTGCGCGTCGGTCCCGATGTCGAAGTCCTTCGGGGTGCGGCCGAGCAGCAGGTCGCGGACGCTTCCGCCCACCAGGTACGCCTTGTACCCGGCGGAAGAGAGGCGGTAGAGGACCTTCAAGGCGTCCGGATCGATCTGCTTGCGCGAGATCGGGTGCTCGCTCCGCGGCCGGATGCGCGGGCGCACCTCGGGGGTTTCGGAAGACTCGATGGTCAGGCTGGAACTTTCCGCGTTGCCTTGTGTGAGTGTGATGGCGGCCCTCCATGGCCGGGGACGGAGTCGTAAGACACGGGCATTGTAGCCGAAGTAGTTGAGAGAATTGATCTTTTGACTTTGTTCGGCGCTGTGCGAAAGAATACGCCGTCTCTGGCAAACCTGAACGCAAGGAGGCTTCCGATGAGGATTCCGACGAGGACTCCGATGAAGATCCGGTACCTGCTAGCGGGGGCGGCTTGCGCGATCGTCGTCTCGATTCTCGCGTGTGAAAAGGCAGGAAGCAGCGGCGCGGGCGGAGAAATTTTAGTCGGCGAGTACGGATCGCTGACCGGCGGCATCGCGACGTTCGGCATCTCGACCCGCGACGGCTCGTCGCAGGCGTTCGACGAGATCAACAAGGCCGGAGGCGTGCTCGGGAAGAAGATCCGGCTTTTGGTCGAGGACGATCAGTCCAAGCCCGAAGAAGTCGGCACCGTCGTCACGAAGCTCATCAATCAGAACCACGTCGTTTCGATGCTCGGGCACGTCGCCTCGTCCTACTCTCTGGCGGCGGCGCCGATCTGCCAGTCGAACAAGGTCCCGATGATCACCCCCTCCTCGACGAACCCCCGGGTGACGCAGATCGGCGACTACATTTTTCGCGTCTGTTTCATGGACGATTTCCAGGGCGCCGTCATGGCGAAATTCGCCGCCGACACCCTCAAAGCGAAGCGCGTCGCCATCCTCGTCGACATTCGCAACGACTATTCCGTCGGTCTCCAGAAGG
Source organism: Thermoanaerobaculia bacterium (assembly GCA_038319475.1). Lineage (GTDB taxonomy): Bacteria > Acidobacteriota > Thermoanaerobaculia > UBA5066 > Gp7-AA6 > JALYUA01. Next base: position 772 of record JBBQDF010000130.1, on the reverse strand, counting down.
TCTTCCGGGAACAATTCACGAAGCGGGGCGGCACGATCGTCGCCGAGCAGTCGTTCTCGCAGGGGGACTCGGACTTTCACGCGCAGCTGACGCAGATCAAGGCGACCAATCCCGAAGCCATCTACGTCCCCGGGTACTACACGGAAGTCGGCACCATCGCGCATCAGGAGAAGGAGCTCGGCCTGAAGGTGCCGCTTTTGGGTGGCGACGGCTGGGACTCGCCGAAGCTCTGGGAAATCGGCGGCGAGGCGTTGAACGGCTGCTATTTCTCCGACCACTATTCAACCGACGACCCCGCGCCGAACGTCCAGAAATTCGTGACGGACTACAAGAGCCGTTACAAGAATCAGCTCCCCGATGCGCTGGCCGCCCTCGCCTACGATGCGGCGAAGATCCTCGCGGACGCGATGACGAGGGCGGGTTCGACCGATGGCGCGAAGGTGCGCGACGCAATCGCCGCGACGAAGGACTACCAGGGCGTCACCGGCAAAATCTCGATCGGTCCGGACAGAAACGCGGTCAAACCGGCCGTGGTCCTGAAAGTCGAGAACGGCAAGTACGTGCTGGTCGAGACGATCTCCCCGGAACAGGTCAAGCTCTGATCGGGGAGGCGGCCGGGCGGGGCCGCCGTTTACGGCGCCCGCGGGGCCCATCCGGACCCGATCGGCCGGGGCGTCTTCCATGACCACCTTTCTTCAGCAGCTCGTCAACGGCCTCTCGCTCGGGTCGATCTACGCCCTGATCGCGCTCGGATACACGATGGTGTACGGCG
>JBBQDF010000129.1:0-7403 GCA_038319475.1 Thermoanaerobaculia bacterium | reverse complement strand
GGGGACTCTTCGCCTGACGCTGCGAGAGGGAAGGAAGTCCTCGACGCTCTCCGCTTCCCATCTTTTCGTCGCGACCGGCCGACAGCCGAACACGGACGATCTCGGTTTGAAGAAGGTCGGCGTGCGGGTCAGCCGGGAGGGAATCGTCGAGACGGACAAGCGTCTCGCGACGAACGTCCCGGGGATCTGGGCTGCCGGCGACATCCGCGGGGGTCCGATGTTCACCCACACCGCCTGGGACGATTTCCGAGTCCTGACCTCGCAGATCGCCGGCGACCGCTCGAAGACGACCGACCGCATCGTGCCTTATGCCGTCTACACCGACCCGCAGCTCGGCCGGGCGGGCTTGACGGAAGTGGAGGCGCGCCGGACGGGACGACGAATCCGCATTGGCCGTTTCGAGATGAAGAAGAATGGCAAGGCAAAGGAGATCGGAGAGCCGGACGGGTTCGTCAAAGTCATCGTCGACGCCCGGACCCGGCGCATCCTCGGCGCGTCCGTGCTCGCCGCCGAGGGAGCCGAGCTCATCCACCTCTTTATCGAGATCATGAACGCGAAAGCTCCGTACACGGTGATTGACGAAGCCATCCACATCCATCCGACACTGGCAGAGGCGGTGCAGAGCGCGGTCGCGGCGCTCGAGTGAAGCGCAAGATCACGGCAGCGTCGCGGTTGCGCCGAGTCGTTGGAAGATCCGCGGACCTACCGCGGCTCGAATCGGACACCTTCGGGTACTTCGTCCATGAGGCCAACCCGGGCAACGGCCTCGTCAAGGACAACACGCGCTACGGCTCTCCGTCGAGCATCGCGGCCGTGGGACTCGCGCTTTCCTGCTATGCGGCGGGTGTGGAGCGCGGGTACATGACGCGGGACGAGGCCGTCGAGCGAACCTCCACGACCCTGCGGTTCTTCGCGAAGAGCCCCCAGGGGCCGGAGCGGGACGCGACCGGTCACCGGGGCTTTTACTACCACTTTCTGGACATGAAGACGGGAGCTCGCGCGCACGACTGCGAGCTCTCCACGATCGACTCCGCGATCCTCTTTGCGGGAATGCTCTCTGCGGCGGCGTACTTCGACCGCGAGTCCGCGGGCGAGCGGGAGATTCGCCGGGTCGCCGACCGTCTCTACCGCCGCGCGGACTGGCGGTGGGCGTTGAACGGAGGGAAAGCGGTCTCGCACGGATGGACTCCGGAAAGCGGATTTCTTCCCTACCGGTGGGAGGGCTACAACGAAGCCCTTGTGCTGTACGCGCTCGGCCTCGGATCTCCGACCCACCCCCTGCCGAGGGACAGCTTCGCGGCGTGGTCCGCGACATACCGCTGGCGGAAGATTTACGGCGTGGAGTTTCTCTATGGCGGCCCCCTCTTCATCCACCAGCTCTCGCACGTCTGGATCGATTTCCGGGGGATCCAGGACGCGTTCATGGCAAAGAAGGGGATCGACTACTTCGAGAACAGCCGCCGCGCGACCCGCGTGCAGCAGCAGTACGCGATCCGCAATCCCCGGAAGCTCAAGGGATACGGCGAGCTTGCCTGGGGAATCACGGCGAGCGCGGGGCCCGGCGAAGGGGTCCGGCGCATCCGAGGCGTGCGCCGCCGGTTCCACGATTACCTCGGCCGCGGGGTGCCATACGGGCCGGACGACGGCACGCTCTCGCCGTGGGCGGTGGTCGCCTCGCTCCCGTTCGCGCCCGAGATCGTGCTTCCGACGATCGAGGCTTACACGAGCGAGTATCCCGACACGCGCAGCGAGTATGGGTTCCTCTGCAGCCTGAACCCGACGTTTACCGACGATTCCCAAACTCCCGGTTCGAAGGACGCCGTGTGGGTCGCGGGGGGCTACTACGGTCTCGACCAGGGCCCGGTAGTCCTGATGATCGAGAACTTCCGTTCCGGCCTCATCTGGCGGCTGATGCGCGGATGTCCCTACGTCGTCCGGGGGCTTCGCCGCGCCGGTTTCACGGGAGGCTGGCTCGAAGGGTGAACTCGGAGCCCGGCGTGGCAGTTCTTTTCTCGACTCCCGGGTCTCGCACGCCGTCGGGATCTCGACGCGTCAGCCCCGCGTCGTTTCCTTCGACGTGATCTCGTACCGGAAGCTGTCGGGATCCAGGCTGTCGAGCCGCCCTTGCGCCGTCTCGGCCTGCGGGTACATGAAAAACGGGACGGGCGGTCCGCTCGAGCCGGGCAACTGCACGTCCTGGGCGAAGTTGAAGGCCATCCAGTTCATTTCCCAGAAGCCCAGCAGCCGCTTGCGCGCCGAAGTCACCATTTCGTCGGTCAGGGGGCGGTTGCCGGGCGGCTCCTCCAGAACGACCTTCCGAACGTCCGCGGGATCGACCGGGACCCACCCGTAGCCGGCGAGGTAGACCTCCGCGCGGCAGTGCTGCGATTTCGTGACTTTCTCCGACGATGTGCCGAGGCTCCTGTATCCGCGCTCCGACTTTGCGACGCGGATGCCGTAGACGTCCCGCGCGGGAAGGCCCGACGAACGGGCGAGGCCCACGTAGAGCGCGTTGATGTCTGCGCACTTGCCCCCCAGGTCCTTCGATTCGAGCATGAAGCGGATGTCGCCGACGCCGCACCCGCGGGTCTTCGGGTTGCGGAACGTGTTGTCGACGATCCAGTCGTAGATGGCGCGGGCCTTCTCGACGTCCGTCTTCGCGCCCTTCGTGGCGGCGGCGGCGGTCGCCTGAACGATTCCGTCGGTGGGGACGTACTTCGAGGGCGCCAGGAAGTGCGCAAGTTCCGCCGCGTCAGCCTTCGGAGCCTTGCCCTTCCGGGGCGACGCGAGGTCGACCGAGTAGTCTCTCGTCGAGACGCGGCTCGTCATGGTCAGGACGGGCTTTGCACCCTCCGGAAACGTGGCCGCGACGATCCCGAGACCGTCCGTCCTGTTCTCGTTCTCGACCATCCTCGCGGCGCCGCCCTGCGCCTCGAATTGGTTCGAGAGCGTCTTCTGGTAGGCCGTCTCGCGGAGGAGGGCCGCCGGCAGCCAGACTCGAGTCGGTCCCGATGGCTTTAAGACCTCGACCCGGGTCGTGACCTCGAAGGTGCGCCAGTCTCCGGTTAAAGGAAGATCTCCGGCGAAAAGCCGACGGGTGCCTGGAAACGCCAGGCTCGCCGACACCGCTCCGGCGGTCCGCAGGAAGTCGCGACGGTTCATGGAAGGACCTTTCTCGTTCGTCAGCCCGTCCGGGCACGGGGGCCTGACTGACAGGCTAACAACGGGACGAGTGGACTATTTCACGGCTCCGGTCGTCATGCCCGAGATGAAGTAGTCGAGAGACAGCGCATACACGATGACCACCGGGATGGATCCCAGCACCGCCGCCGCCATCAGAGGCCCCCAGAAATACACGTCGCCGCGGACCATGTCGACCGTGATGCCCACCGGAAGGGTGCGGTTGACCGTCGAGCTGATGAAGGTCAGGCCGTAGACGTACTCCTGGAACGAAAGGGTGAAAGCGAAGATGGCCGCGGTGATGATGCCGGGGAGGACGACGGGGATCACCACCAGCCGGAGCATCTGCATGCGCGTCGCGCCGTCTAAGAGCGCCCGCTCCTCGATCTCCTTCGGGACGCTCCGGAAGAAGCCCATGAGCAGCCACGTGCAGAACGGGACGGTGAACGTCGGGTACGTCAGGATGAGCGACCAGATCGTGTTGTCGATCTTCAACGCCCCGACGAACTGGGAGAACGGGATGAAAAGGATGGTCGGCGGGATCAGGTACGTCAGGAAGATGACGATCCCGAGCATCCGATTGCCGCGGAAGTCGAGCCTCGCGAGGGCGTAGGCCGCGGGAACGGCGAGAAGCAGCGTGATCAGCATCACGACGAGCCCGGTGATCAGGCTGACCCTCAGCCACCGGTAGAATGGCGTCGAGACGAGGTACCGGTAGTGCGTGAGGCTGGGGCTCGCCACGACGATGAACCCGATCACTTCGTTCGGGTGCGCGATGTTCCCGGAGGGGACGCGAATGGCGGCGAGGCGGCCGTCCACCGGGCTCTCGATCTTCTGCGCGCCGATGAAGGCGATGGGCTCGGGGTTCTGCACGCTGTCGCTGCGCGTCGTCGCCGCGCCCTGCGCCACCTTCCACTGGATCACCCCTTCGACGAAGGAGGCCGGCACGATGATGTCCTTGTGGTACGGCTGGCGCGTGTTCCCGTCGACGCTCGAGAACCAGAACGGGTTGCGCTTCAAGTCGTAAAGGTTGGGGTCGGCCTTCAGAGAGGTGATGAGCATCCAATAGAAGGGGAACAGGGCGAAGCCGAGAAACGGCGCCAGCCCCGCGTAGGAGAGCAGCGAGGGGCGTATGCGGCGCCAGAACAGAGAAACGCGCGAGCTCACGCTTCCCGCCGCAGGAACTGGAGCATGAAGAACACCATCACGGCCATGATGGGGAACATGAAGAGCGAGATCGCCGCGCCTTTTCCGATATAACCGGCGTTGACGCCGAGCTGGTAGGCGTAGGTCGCGAGGACCTGCGTCTGGTCGAACGGCCCGCCCTTCGTGATGATCCAGATGGTATTGAAGTCTGTGAAGGAGAAGATCACCGAGAAGAGCAGAGACACCATCAGGATCGGGCGCACCATCGGCGAAATGATGTGGACGAAGCGTTGGAAGCCGTTCGCTCCCTCGAGCTTCGCGCGCTCCAGGATCTCGTCGGGGATCGCGGTCAAGCCCGCGAGGATGATGATGGTCGTGAACGGGAACCCGCGCCAGACGTTCACGACGATCACCGACAGCATCGCGAGGTCCTTGTCGCCCCGGAAGTTGATGATGTTCTGCGGCGTCAGGAAGCCCCAGTGCACCAGGCACCAGTTGATGACGCTGTAGGTCGAATCCAGGATCCACAGCCACGCCTGGGCGCTGATCGCGATCGGGATCACCCACGGAATGACGACGAGGCCGCGCAACAGCCGCCGTCCGCCGAACTTGCGGTTCAAGAGCAGCGCGCAGGGCACGCCGATCAAGAGCTTCAGGATCTCGGTGCCGAACGTGTACTTGAAGGTGTTCTTGAGCGCGAGAAGGAAATTCGGGTCCTGAAGGACTCCCGTTCCATGAATGTCGACGCGCGTCGTCGCCGGGACGAGCAGTTTTTTCGCGGCGAGGTCCACCGCTGCGCGGGTCTCGAACGTGCCGAGCGTGATCGGCGATTCTTTCGCGTGAGCGACGACCTCGGACTGGCCCCCCGCGGGACGGACCGTCCAGTCGGTATCCTGGAGGATCGTCGACCCGGCAAACGACGCGTCGTCCTCCTTGGCCATGTCGAGAAGCGGAATCGACCGGCCGGCCGCGGCGAGAGTGGCGCGAGAGCCGCCTCCCGGCGCCGGGGACGTCTCGACCTTGAAGCCGGCGCGGGCGGCGAGGAAGGCCCGCGCGGACGCGTCGGAGGGAAAGCGGCCGATCACGAAGTCGTTGGCGAGGAGGTCGTAGCTCTGGATCTTCGAGTAATTTCCCGTTCCGATGAAACTCCACTTCTGATTGCCGGCCTGGGCGTCCGAGAGCGACAGGAAGATCGACATCCCGAACGGATAGGCGATGAAAAGGGCGAGATAGAGGGCGGCGGGAAGAACGAGCGCGTAGCCGAGCGGCGCCTCGCGGTCGAAGAGGCGGGCCCGGCGGCGGGGCGGCGCGGGAGTCGCAGGCGCGGCGCTGTCCGGCGGCAACGGGGTGCTCAGAGCGTGGCCTCCGTCTCGCCGTCGAAGAGGTACGCCCTATTCATGTCGAACCACAGGTCCACGCGGTCGCCCGGCCGGACTCCTGCGTGGATCTCGGTCTCCATCTGGAATGTGCCGGCCTCGCCCCGGGCGGTGACGACGACCCGATGGCCCAGCGGCTCCACGACCTCGATCACGGCGGGCACCCGCGCCGGGTCCGAGACGGCCGCCCATGCCACGTCGGAGAGGGGCCGGCCGCTCTGCGCCACGGAAATGTGCTCCGGTCGGATTCCAAAAGAAACTTTTCGGCCCGCGCGCGACGCGAGCTCCGGGCGGGGGAGCGCGAGTCGCATGTCGCCGGGAAGGGCGATCGCCAATCCCGACTCGTCGGCGACGAGCTCGCCCTCGAAGAAGTTCATCGGGGGGCTTCCGATGAACCCCGCCACGAAGCGGCTAACCGGCCGGTAATAGACCTCGAGGGGCGTTCCGACCTGGCAGATGACGCCCGCGTTCATGATCACGATGCGGTCCCCCATCGTCATCGCCTCGACCTGGTCGTGCGTGACGTAGACCATGGTCGACTGGACGCTCTGGTGGAGGCGCTTTAACTCCGTCCGCATGTGGACGCGCAGCTTCGCGTCGAGGTTCGAGAGCGGCTCGTCGAAGAGCAGCACGCCCGCCTGGCGGCAGAGCGCGGCGCCGACGGCCACGCGCTGGCGCTGCCCGCCCGAAAGTTGGCGCGGCTTGCGGTCCAGGTGCTCGGAAAGGCCGAGGATCTGCGCGACGTCCTTGACGCGCTCGCGGATCTGTTCCTTCGGCATGCCTCTCAGCCGCAGCGAGAAGGACATGTTCCGGGCGACAGTCATGTGGGGATACAGCGCGTAGCTCTGGAAGACCATCGCGATGTCGCGGTCCCGGGGGGGAAGGTGCGTCACGGACCGGCCCGAGATGCGGATGTCCCCGCCGGAGATTTCTTCGAGGCCGGCGATCATCCGCAGCGTCGTCGTCTTCCCGCACCCGGACGGCCCGACGAGGATGACGAACTCCTTGTCGCGAATCGTCAGGTCGATGCCGGCGACCGCGAGGACGTCCCCGAAGCGCTTTTCGACCCGTTCGAGGACGACCTCAGCCATGGGAAGGGGTTAGGGGTTAGGCGAAGGGCGAAGGGCGAAGGGCGAAGGGCGAAGGGCGAGGGCCGGGACAACGGGAGCTCTTCGCCCAGCGCCCAGCCCCCAGCGCCTATCCAGCGACCAACTTGCCGCGCCCAACCCCCAGCGCCTTTACCCGCTTACCGCCCGCAGTTTCTGTTCCGCGTCTTCCATGGCCGCGCGGGGCGACTTGCCCTTGGCCACTTCCGCGAACATCGTCGGGACGATGAACTTCTGGTACATCGTCGTCGCCGTTTTCGTCATCGGGCCCGGGTATCCGATGAACTTCACGTCGTTCTGGAAGTCCTGCAGCAGCTCGAGCTTCGGTTCGTGTCCGATGACCGGCATCGGCTTCTTCCAGAAGCCCTTGAGCATCGGGTGGTTGTATCCGGTCGAGGCTTCCATGCCCTTCAGGCCCGCGGCGTTCATCGCGTACAGGAACTCGCGGCCCAGGTCCTGCGACTTGGAGAAGTTGTAGATGCCGTAGGACATGGTGCGCGCGCCGTTGACTCGTCCGGCCGGGCCGAGCGGCGTCTTGACGACCTCGAGGTTCTTGTACACGTCGGGGTTGTCCTTCGCGGCCGTGCGATAGGCG
>JBBQDF010000128.1:0-7431 GCA_038319475.1 Thermoanaerobaculia bacterium | reverse complement strand
GCACTCCCTCGGCGCCGGAGGCCTTCGTGGCGAGCCGAATGCGCCGCTGGTCGATTCCGGCGACGGCCCGGGGGATGAAAAATCCGGTCGCGGATTCCAACGACAAACTCGCCGCCGGTCGCGCGCACTTTGCGGACCACTGTGCCATCTGTCACGGGAACGACGGGAGGGGAAAGACCGAGATCGGGCAGAACCTCTACCCGAAAGCCCCGGATATGTCGGGTAAGGAAACTCAAACCCTTTCAGACGGAGAGATTTTTTACATCATCAAGAACGGCGTCCGCCTGACGGGCATGCCCGCGTGGGGGAATGACTCACCGCAGGATGACGAGGCGTCATGGAAGCTGGTCGCGTTCATCCGCCACATGCCGTCGATCACCGCAAAAGAGCTCGAGGAGATGACCACGATGAATCCCGTGAGTCCGATGGAAATAAAGGAAGAGAAGGAAACAGACGATTTTCTGGAAGGCGCCGACTCCGCGAGTCCGCCTTCCAAACGCAAACCGGCCGTCCGACACGGCCATTGAAAAGGAGTCACCGCATGAGAAAGATTCTGGGATCGCTGTTTCTCGCCGCCACTGTCCTCGTCCCCGGCGTTCTCCAGGCACACGAAGGCCACCGCCACGTCATGGGGACGGTGACCGCGGTCGACGCGACGCACGTCGAAATAAAAACGAAGGACGGGAAGTCGACCTCGGTGCCCATCTCCTCGTCCACGAAATACTACAAAGGGAGCAAGGGGAAGACCGCGGGTGCTGTCTCGGGGTTGACGGTCGGCACGCGGGTGATGATCGACCTCGCGAAGGACGGCAGCGCGAGTGAAGTCCGGCTGCCCGCGGGGAAGATGAGATCGTCGCACAAGATGTAGCCGGCTCGAACGGGTGGGATGAACCTTTCGAACGGCCCCGACGCCGCTGCTTCCGTGAGCCATCACCGAAGGCGCGTTGGGGTCGCTCTCCGGGATCAGTTTCGAGCAAGCGCGTCCCCTCCGCGGCTGCGTCCAGCCTTCGGCGAGCTCGCTATTTCAGATGTCCGGACCAGTGGAAGTGGACGATTCTCCTGCGGCCTTTGTGCTTCTTGAGCGGTCTCGGCGCCCGTTCGCATCACCGCCTTTTCGCGCCTTTCCGCGCAACGTCCCGGACGTTTCCGAAAGGCGCAGGACCACGCCCGTCCTTCGCGGCGCCCGTCCGGGTTTGATCACTCGCGTCGATGTCGATTTCGCAAATTCCATGTCGGCAGCGAGATGTCTGGTGGCGTACTCGTCGAGTCCCATTTCGGCTTCCCCCTCCTCGAAGATCACGACGTCACGAGAGAACAGGGACATGGCTTCCTCGCGGTCTCCGGTGCGAACGGCCTCCTGGAATCGGTCCACCACGTTTAACGGGGAATTCTGAGCGGGGAGGGCGGCCACACTCGAGAGGGATAGAAGCAGCGCGAGCGGCGGGTGAAAAGGTTAGGTCCGCGCCCAGTGGTAACCGCCCCAGGAATGACTCGCGAGCGCCATCGACGGAAACGCGGCGACGAGGAGTACGCGGCGGGGAGTCCAGGACACGGGAGCCTCTTCTGAATCGGGTTCAGAACGCGAAACGGCCAAGCGAGGCGGATGCGGGGCAAACGTGGATCAATCGATGGGAGGTGCTTTTCGAACGATACATATTCACGAACGGGAAACAGCCGGGGTCCGGGACGTACCGGGGCGCCCGCCGCCTAGGGGGGCCGCCCAGACGGGGTGTCCTCATATCGGGACACCCGGTCCGAGATAAGTCTTTTAGTCTGAATGGAGCGTTGTGGATCAAGGTTTGCTGTAATGACACCGGAGGCAACAAATGAAATCCAGTTCACGATGGTTGGTCGGGATCTCCGCGTGCGTCGTGGTCTCCTTCCTTTCAGCCACCGGCGCCCTCGCTCACGATCCCGCGACGTCTCATGATCCCGCCACCGGCCGCGCAACCGGGGTCCTCTCGGATCAGGGATATGAACGGATGAAGCGGCTCGCCCACGACCTCGACGGTCAGGCTCAGCACGCCAATCAACAGGCGGATCACGCAGACAGCTGGTTTTATCGGCGGGATCGCACTTTTCAGCGGTCCGTGACCAATTTTGCGCGGCGGGCTTCAGACTTCCACGAGCGGATGGACAACTATCGCACGGCACCCTGGCAGGTGGAGGACGACCTCCGCGGGCTTCTTCGCGACGCGCGCGGCGTTCAGGCTCGCCTGCAACGCTCGCGCTACACAGACGAACACACGGCAGCCGACTGGTCGAAGACGGTCGAGGTCTTAAACGAGATGGTCAGGGTCTACCAGTCGGATGCGACCGGCTCAGCGCCCGACCAGGGCGGGTACGGACGTCCCGGGGAGACCGGGCGCTATGACAACCGATACGAAGCCCGCGGCTCGGTGAGGGGAGCCTACAACTCACAGCAGATCGGGCCCCTCGTACACGAGCTCTCCGAGCGGTCGACCCGTTTGACGGAATCCGTCAACCAGCTTTCCGGACGTTATTCCGGTAACGGGGGGCAGGGTGGGTCCGTCCAGGCCATTGCGCATTTCAGCGAACAGGCAAACGCCTTCCATGAGCGGTACGAGGGGGGTCTGAGTCAGGAGGACGTCCGTGGCAACATCGGCCACCTGTGGGACGACGCCCGGGAGGCGGATCAGCAGTTCCGGCAGGCGAACGTCCCGGAGCTCCAGCGCGAGTGGTCCGGCATGATGCAGCTGCTTACGCGGATACGGAGCGCGGCCGGTTACTGACTTCGCCTGGAAAGCAGTGCAGGAGAGCCGGGGCATCCGCTCCGGCTCTTTTATTTGATGGGAGCTTGCCAGACGCGCCGCGCGGCCTGCTCTCAAATGGGGCCAGAAAGCATCCTCCGGGGACAGCCGGGGGCGCAAGCCTGAGCGTCGAGACCGGCCCTTTGATTGATTTAAAGGCAGTTAGAGCCAGGGCCACGTGGAAAGGTTCGGGCATTGGAGTTGCGATAGTTCCCTGCGGAGGAAACAGAATGAACAGAAAATGGCTCTTCGCGGCCGCTCTGGGAGCGGTGATGGTGGCGGGCGTTTCGTCGCCGGCCCTGGCCCACGATTATTGCGCGAGCCCCTATTCCGGTCAGAACGTTTACGTCGGTGGCGGCTACGTCCATGGAGGTGGATATGGCTACGTCCGCGAGTACGATTCATACGACCGCGGATACGCGTACCAGGGAAATCATGGGTACCAGGGCAACTACGGGTATCAGGGCAACTACGGGTATCAGGGCAACTACGGGCACGGTGGATACCCGCAGACGCGATACCAGTATTCGCAACCCTACTATCAGGACGGGTATGGGCGGCAGGGGAACGGCGCTACGTTCCATGAGGACCACATTCGCACCTCGTTCAAACCGTTCCCCTTTCCTCACATCGATAAGCGGGTCGTACACCACGAACACCCGATTTACTGAGACAGCAGCATCGTCCGGGCGGGGCCTCGAGGCTCCGCCCTTATGTTCGACGGCTCGGCCATGGATTCCCTCGAAAGACTCCCAGCGCTCTGATCTGCCGTTTGCCGAGGCGCTGGCGAGGACAAAAAAGAGCGGGCGACCGATGGCACGACTCATGAGACTTCCTCTAAATTGAAAAAGATCCCGGGCGTCTAGTCGGTCGAGGTCTCGCCGAACAGAGGCGAAGCGGTCTTGAGGCTGAAACCGCCGCCGGTCGCGCCCGTAACGACTCTCGCATCGAGGACCGATCGGCGCACGGGGCCGGATCGTCAATGGGTGCTTGACAGCCGCCCTGCCGAGGAATGGAATGTGCGTCCATGCGGAGTCAGGACCTGATCGTGGTGGTCACCTCGGTGGGAACCGAGGAGCAGGCGCTCGACATCGCCCACGCCCTGATTCGCAACCGGCAGGCCGCGTGCGTGAACCTGATTCCGAACGTCCACTCGATCTACCGCTGGAAGGGTCGCGTCTGCGACGACGGGGAGTTTCTCCTTCTAATCAAGAGCCGCGCCCGGGAGTTCGACGGAGTGTGCGAAACGATCCAGAAGATCAACACGTACGAGCTGCCCGAGATCCTGGCCTACCGCGTGGATGAGACCTCTCCGGGTTTTGCCGACTGGATCACCCGCTCGACCGAACACCCCAGGCGCAAGCCGCGAAAAAAAGGCCCCAGGCTGGTGAGCGCCGCTCCCGTCCCGATCCGCCGGCGCGTCGCCGGGCGTTAGCGGCCTCCGCCGTGGTGCTGCGCGAGCGCCGCGGTCCCTCCGCCGTCCGGGCATGATCGCGTTCGTCTCTCTTTTTCTGGGGCTCGTCATCGGAGCGCGGCCGGTCACGGTGACGGCGAGCGGGCCGGTGGCCGCCGTCGAGCTCTTGCTGGACGGCGCGCCCGTCGCGCGGATGGAACAGAAGCCCTGGACCGCGCTTGTCGATTTCGGTCCGGAGCTTTCTCCCCACGAGCTCGTCGCGCGCGCCCTGGACGCCCGGGGACACGAGATCGCGCGCGCCCGGCAGTGGCTGAACCTTCCCCGGCCCGCGGCGGAGATGTCGATCCTCCTTCAGCGTGACGAGAAGGGGATGGCGACGGGCGCGCAGCTCTCCTGGGCGAGCCTCCAGCCGGGACCCCCCGCGGCGCTGACCGTGACATTCGACGGCCGGCGGCTGGCGGTCAAAGGAGCCGAGAGTTTCCCGCTGCCCTCGTACGACGGTGCGAGCACGCACCTTCTTTCGGCCTCCGCCGAGTTCGGAAACGGAGTCCGGTGCCGGGCGGACGCGGTGCTCGGGGGCCGGACAGCGATCGAGATGGGAAGCGAGCTCACCGGTGTCGCCGTGCGGCTCGATCCGGCGGCCCCGCTGCCGGATGCGGCGGCGCTCGAGGGGTGGGTCGTCCGAAGGGGGGAACCTCTGCGCGCGGTCGGGGTCGAGCGCTCGGGCGCGCAGCTGCTCGTCGTGCGGGACCTCTCGACGGCCGAGGCGGTTTCGCGGCTCGGGCGGGGCGGCAGGACGATCATCCAGGCCGGCCGCCGCGGATCGCTCCCGGTGTTCGACAGCGAGGCGCTGCGGCTCGACCTGCGACTGGGCGACGACGACCGGATCCGATACATCTGGCCGAGCGTCCGCTCGGTCGCGACCACCTCGGGTGCCGCGGAGCTTTTCGAGTCCTCGCATGAGTTCCGCGGCCGCGACTCCGGGCTGCACTGGCTTCTGACCCGGATCTCGCATCCCGGCAGTCCCGATCCCGGGCGGCGCTACGCGGATGCGACGGCGGTCGCGGGACTGCAGGCGGTCCAGAGCTGCACGCGCCGCGCGGTCCTGCTCGTCCTCGGGAAGAAACCCGTCGATGCGAGCCGACATTCGCCGGCGACGGTGCGCGCGTACCTCGGGCGCGTTCACGTGCCGCTCTTCGTGTGGTCGCTCGAACCGGTGTCGCCGGGGGAAGTCTCCGCGTGGGGGCAGGTCCAGGACGTCTCGAACCTGGCGAAACTGCGGGTCGCGTTCGAGCGCCTGAAGCAGGAGCTCGAATCGCAGGCGATCGTCTGGGTCGAAGGCCAGCACCTGCCTCAGGAAATCGCGCTGACCGATAAGGCCGTGGGGATGGAGATGGTGAGGTAGCTCCGAGTTATCCGTTTTCAGTTGTTCAACTGACAGGCGACAACCGACAACCGACAACCGATCACTGACAGCTGACAGCTTTTTTACGTCTTCCCGGGATTCTGCATCCGCGTGCGCGGCGCCGGCAGCAGGTCCTTCGGACGCCCGAAGACCTGGACCCAGAGGACCTGGTACCCGTTGGCGTTCTTCCCGATGGCGACGGCCGATCCGGTTTCGCTGAAGAGCTTTCCCAGAATGTGCTCGCGATGGATTTCGCTTCCCATCCAGCCGTCCATGACTTCCTCCGGCGAGTATTGACCGCGGGCGATGTTTTCGCCGACATAACGCGGCCTGTACCCCGCGTGCCTGCTCCGGTCGAGCGCCGTCGTGCCCTCCGGGCTCTCGTGCCCGTAGTAGGAGCGAACGAGCATGTCTCGCGCATGGCGCAGCGCCGTCTCGTCGAGGAGGGGCTGGGGCCGAACCGCCGGAAGTCCCGCCCCGGCACGCTCGCGGTTCACGCGCTCCAGAAGCGCGGCGCGCACCGCGGCGACGTCGGAGAGCTCGACCGTCCTGTCCGCGAAGAAATCGGGCCACGCCCGTGCGAAAACGAAGACGTAGAGCGGGACATCGTCCAGCCGCGAGACGCCGACGCCGAGATCCCGCAGGTCCCTCCGGTGGACTTCCTGCGCGAACGCGGGATCGCTGGCCGCGCCGGTCAGTACCGTCTCGATGTCGCCGTCCGCCTGCACGATCACTTCCGAGAAGACTCGCGCCTCGTAGCCGGAACGCGAGGCGGCTGCGCTGTCCGCGGGGGCGGATTCCTCCGGGTGCGCGCCGTCGCGCACGACCCGCGCGGCGCGATCCTGGGCGATCGTCGAAAGCAGGGGGACGAGCCGGAAAGGGGCAAGGCCGCTGACGGTGCGGCCCGCGTTGATCCCTTCGAGAAACGCGTCGCGGATCGCGGCGAAGTCGTCCTGCGGGGCCGCCGGACGCGCGAGTGCCGCCGCGGAAAGGGCAGCGAGGACGGCGGCGGTGCGGACGGGGCGGGAAATCACGCGGTCAGGCGGGCACGGCCTCCAGGGCCTGAGCCAGGTCCGCGATCAGGTCCTCGACGTCTTCGATTCCGACCGAGATGCGGACGAGGCCGGGCGTGACGCCCAGGCGGCTGCGGTCGGGTTCCGGGATCGCGGCGTGCGTCATGCTCGCGGGATGCGAGATGAGAGTCTCGACACCTCCGAGACTCTCGGCGAGCGAGCACAGCCGCACCCGCGCCAGAAAGGCGCCGGCATTTTCGAACGAGCCGAGGTCGAACGACATCATCGCGCCGAAGCCGCGCATCTGACGTCTGGCGAGTTCGTGCTGCGGATGCGTCGAGAGGCCCGGGTAGTTGACCTTCCGGATCTTCGGCTGCGAGGCGAGAAAAGCCGCGACGGCGCGCCCGTTCTGTTCGTGGCGTTCCATCCGGACGACGAGAGTCTTGATTCCCCGCAGGACGAGCCAGGAATCCATCGGCCCGAGAATGGCGCCCGAGCTGTTCTGCACGAAAGAGAGCCACTCGAGGTGCTCCGCGCTCTTGACGATGGCGATGCCGCCGATCGAGTCCGAGTGGCCGTTTAAGAACTTGGTGGTCGAGTGATAGACGATGTCGGCGCCGAGATCGAGAGGCCGCTGCAGGTAGGGCGATGCGAATGTGTTGTCGACCACCACGATCGCTCCGCGCGCGTGGGCCATCCCGGAGAGCAGCGGGATATCGCACAGAGTCATGGTCGGGTTGGTCGGGCTCTCCAGGTGCAGGAGGCGGGTGTTCGGGCGGAACGCGCGGAGCACGTCCTCCGGATCGGCCGTGTCGACGAAGGAAAATT
>JBBQDF010000127.1:0-7471 GCA_038319475.1 Thermoanaerobaculia bacterium | reverse complement strand
GCCGCGCACGGCGAAGGCAGCTCCCGGAGAGAGCGGAGGCGACGGTTACTTCCCGACCGCCCCGCCGTAGACCGGCAGTGAGCCGGGCAGGGACAGGGGAGCGGGAGGGGGCGGGGCGCCGAGCGGGCTCGGGACGGTCTGGCCGGGCAGCGTCGGCAGCGGAACGCTTCTTCCGCGCGCGTACACCTCGTGGCGGCCGTTCTTCTTGTACCACTCCGCGAGGGAAGCCGTCTGGAACATCTCTTCGATGATTTTTCGCCAGCCGACACCCGTGTTGTACGCGCAGAAAGAGATTTCTCCCATCTGGGTCGCGTAGGGAATGATGCACATCTCGGTGCGGCGGAAATCGTAGTTGAAGAGGTCCTGGAACCACATCCCGCCGATGAAGAAGACGCGCCAGTCGTAGCGCTTCTGCTTCGAGAAGCCGAGCTTGCCGCCCGTGTGGCCGTCCATGATCTGAACGACCTTCCAGGGCGAGAGGCTCTTCGGGATCCCCGCGGGCTTTAAGTTTCGCAAAATCGAAAGCGCGGTCTGCAGAGCCGTCCAGTTCTTCTTGCGCGCGGAGTCGGTGATCCCCTTGATGTCGGAGAGCATCCGATCCACGTTCAGCATCGCCGGCACCGGCACGGATTCCTTCGTCTTCGAGTCCACCAGGAGCATGGTGCCGATCCCGCAGTTGGGATGGCAGCCGCACTTGAGCGACCCCCACTCGGACTCGAGCCCTCCCAGGAGGTCCTTCAGGTCCGAAAAAGGCCCGGACGCGGACAGCGGGTACCAGTCGCGCATCGGTTCGCCGATACCGGCCTGCGCTTTGGCGTCGTGCGCGAGATGAGAAAGCGTGTACCGCTGCTTCGTCCGCGTCTCGTCGTCGATCTCCTCGTCACGGCCGGTGAAGGAGACGGGCTGGAAGGAGACCGTGTTGATCTTGTCGATGTTCTGGATGGCGAACTTCAGGATCTCGCCGACCTGGTGGTCGTTGACCGTGTTCACGATCGTGGTCACGAGCGTGATGTCGACCCCCGCCCTGTGGAGGTTCTCGATCGCCCGCTGCTTCACGTCGAAGAGATTTCCGACCTTGCGGTGCTCGTTCGCGGCGTTGTCGACGCCGTCGAACTGCAGGTAAACGAACCGCAGTCCGGCTTGCGCGGCCTCGCGGGCGAACTCCTCCTCCTGCGCGAAACGGATTCCGTTAGTGGCCGCCTGGACGGAGAAGTACCCGACCTGGCGCGCGTAGCGGACCGCCTGGAGGAAGTAGGGCGAGATCGTGGGCTCGCCTCCGGAGAACTGGACCGAGAGCTGCCGGCGCGGTTTGATCGACACCGCGTCGTCCAGCATCTTCTGGATGTCCTCCCACTCGAGCTCGTGGACGTAACCGACCTGGTTCGCGTCCATGAAGCAGGGATTGCACATCATGTTGCAGCGGTTTGTGAGGTCGATCGTCAGCACCGCGCCGCGGCCGTACTTGATCGAAGACGTGCCGTGCTCGTGCAGGCCGTCTTTCGGAATGACGAAGTCGCGTCCCGGGTAGAGCGACTCGAGCCGCTTGAAGAATGCCGGATCAGTCGACATCACGTCTTCGAAGTGGCCGTGCTCGGGGCAGTCCTTCTTCATCAGGATCTTCCCGTCCTCCTCGACGATCTGCGCCTTGATCTCGCCGGGGTTTCCGTCGACCAGCACCTTCCAGTCGGCCTCCCCGGAGAGGATTTTCGTGCGCACTTCCGTCACGCATTTCGGGCAGAGCGAGTCAGTCTCGCGCGGAAACCCGAACTGCGGAAAGGTCCGTTCCTTCTGCTTCAAAAGGGGCGCAGGCGCCCACTTCGGCTGGAAGGAGTTCTGCTCGAAGCGCCGGTCGATCGCCCGGGTCCCGCGCCAGAGAGCGTCCGCCGTGAGTCGGAGTCCTGAGTAGATAGCGTTCCGCATCGTTCGGGTGCCCGGCAGTGCCCGGGACGATCTCCTTCGTTGTCGGCGGGGAAATCCCGACCGGTCAGTCTTCACATTCTATCCGAAAACCTTCTGTTTCAGCGGCTGTCTCCTTTGCGTCTCGAAGCGTGCGGCGGAAAACGGGGCGAGCTCTCCCGAAGAGAAACCGAGGACCGCCTCCGCGACTCGCCGCGCGGTGACGGGAGCCAGAAGGATGCCATTGCGAAAGTGGCCCGCGGCGAGAAAGAGCCCCGGAATGTGCGACGCGCCCAGAATCGGCTGGCCATCGCGGCTGGCGGGCCTCAGCCCCGACCAGGCGTCGATGAATTCGGCTTTGCGAAGGGATGGAACGAGCCGGAACGCGGCCTCCGTGAGCTCCGACACCGCTTCCGGGGTGACCTGTTTTCGGAACCCGACGTCCTCTTCCGTGGAACCGAGGAGGAGCGATCCGTCGGCGCGCGGCACGATGTAAACGGCGGCCGACTGGACGACGCAGGGGAGGAGCGGCGGTCGTGCGGTCAGACGGACGATCTGCCCCCGGACCGGCCGGACGGACACGGGTGCCGACTCCGGGTCGAAGGCCGCCCAGGCGCCCGCGGCGTCGACGACCGCGTCGGCTTCGAACGAGCCCTGGTCCGTCTCGACACCGCGACAGCGGCCCTCGCGAATGAGAAACCGCATCGCGGTCGCGCCGAGAACGAAGCGGACGCCGCGCCTTTGCGACGCGATCCAGAGGGCCCTTGTCAGACGCCGCGGGTCGACGGAGCCGTCGTTTGAGAAGAAGAGGCCGCGGACGGCGGCGGAAGTGGCGAGACCGCCGGTGATTTCCCGAATGCGTTCGTGGTCCACCTCTTCGACGGGGAAGCCGAGCTCGCGCTGGAGAAGAAAGGAACCAAAGTCCGCGGTCCCCTCGAGATCGCACCGCAGGACGCCCGAACCGCTCCATTCGACGGGAAGCCCGCTTTCTCTCTCGAGCTCCTGGCACCAGTCGGGGTAGATGCGGCGACTCTCCGCGGCCAGATCGAAGAGAGGGCCGGGAGGCAGGCCCTCGGCCTGCGGTGCGATGAGCCCGGCGGCGGCGCCTGAAGCTTCCGACCCCGGCGCCGTGCGCTCCAGAACCGTCACGGCCGCGCCGCGTCCGGCGAGCTCTCGCGCGAGCGAGCATCCGATCGCCCCGCCTCCCACGACGAGGACGGCGAGCGGCGAGCTCACCGCCGCCGGTGTCGCCCGAATGCGTCGCCGGCCAGCCTTCCAGCGGCCCACGCCGCGAGCGCCCCCGAGGCGGCGCCGGCGATCGCGCCCGCATAAGGAAGAAGACCCGGCGCGCGGCGGCGAAACGAGGCGCGCGCCCCCTTCAGAAATCCGCTCCGAAAGACATGTGCGGCGCTGGCGAGCGCGAGCGACCCCACCGCGGCGGCGGCCCTCTCGACGGGCGACGTCTTCCGCTTATGAGCGCGCGCGATCGCGAGCGCGAGCCGGTTCAACGAGAGGACCTGAAAGGACAGGTCCGCCGCGAGCGGCAGAGCGGCCAGGAAACCGGCGGGGACCGAGGCGACCGCTCCCACGGCGGCGCATCGAAGCGCGGCTTTCACGACCAGCCGGTCGGCGATTTCCTCCGCGTCGGCGTCGGGATGCCGCTCGACGATCCTGCGAATCTCCGCGTCGAGCCGTTCACCGTCGGGTCCGAGAAGCACCGCGCGCGCGAGGTCTGAGTACATGGAGAGATCTTACCGTCGCTTCCGCTCACTGCGGGACGTGCCATTCGCGCTGCGAACGGCACCGGCGGACTCCTCCTGCCCTTCGGTCAGGAGACTCCTCCCCGGGGCGAGCTTGGCCGCCAGCTTGCTGAGATCGCGGCTCTGCTCCCTCGCCGCGCGCGCCGGGGAGAGGGCGGGTGAGATGGGCGGCGACCTCCAGGAGGGTGACAGAAACAGAGGGGCGGACCGCGTTTCTGACCTGACGCTCAACGCTGAACGCTCAACGCTCAACCCTCACGCAACCTTCACCGCGTGTTATGTTTTAAACGAACTCTCGAAAGGAGCTCGGACGATGAGAAAGATCGGATTCGCGTTGATGCTGCTGTGCGCCTTGCCGCTCGCAGCGGCGCCGGCGGCGAGAAAGGGAAAGGGAAAGAAAACCGTGTCTTCCGCACCCCGCGATTACTCGAACACGCTCGCCACGCTTCAGACGGAGGCAGGCGACATCGCCATCCATTTCTTTCATGACAAGGCGCCGAAGCACGTCGAGAACTTCATCGATCTCGCGTCGAAGGGTTTTTACGACAACACGTTCTTTCATCGGGTGATCCCGGGATTCATGATCCAGGGCGGCGACCCGAACACGAAGGGCGCGGAAGACGGCGCGCACCGGTACGGGACCGGGGGCAATGTGGTCGGCGGCAAGGAAGTCCGCCTGAAGGCGGAGTTCAACGACACGTCGCACAAACGCGGAATCGTCTCGATGGCCCGTTCGCAGGATCCCAACTCCGCGTCGTCGCAATTTTTCATCGTGGTGAAGGACTCGACGTTTCTGGACAACCAGTACACCGCTTTCGGCGAAGTGGTCACCGGGATGGACATCGTGGACAAGATCGTCGCGGCCCCGAAGAACTCCAACGATCTGCCGAACCAACCGACGCGCATCCGGAAAATCATGCTCACCCAGGCCAAGGGGTGAGGCACTGGTCCTCCCGGACGCCCTGACGCGACGCGGACGGGGGATGCCGGCGCGCCGGCTCCCCCGGCTCACTCGACTGCACGACTTTCGCGATTCCGCCGTCGCCATCTCCCGGTGACCCTCTCGAGCGTTCTTCCTCCCGAGTTTTCGCCTCTCCTGGCACTCGCGCAGCGCACGCATCACGAGCCCGTGTCCTGCGAAGTCCTGCCGGGAGACGTGGGGCGAAGACGGTACGTCCGGCTCCTCCTGGCCGGCGAGCGGTCGGTCCTGGGGGTCGTCTATCCGCAGGAGGAGACCGACTCGCGCCGCCGCTGGTCCGCGGCGCGGGCCGCGCTTCGCGACAAAATCCGAGTCCCGCTTCTGATCGCGGACGACCAGGCCGGCAATCAGATCGTGGAGGACTTCGGGCGGATGGATCTCGCGACGAAGTTCCTCGAGAGCCCCGACGAGCGCGCGCCGTGGCTCGAGCGAGCCGTCGCCGCCGCCGCGGTTTTTGCCGGCATGGAGGACCCCGGCATCAACCCGCCGTTTGACGCCTCCCTGTTCCGGCGGGAGTTGAACCTCGCGCGGGAAGCGGTCTTTGATCTCTATCTGGAACAACCGCTCTCCTCCCCCGAGAGGGAGGTCCACGACCGATGGGCGGAAGCGGTCGCGCAGGAGATCGCCGCTCACCCGCGCGCTCTCTGCCACCGCGACTTTCATGGGAACAATCTCTTTCCCTTCGACGCGTCGGTCGCCGCGATCGATTTCCAGGACCTGCGCTCCGGGCCGGACGCGTACGACCTGGCCTCCCTTCTCTGGGAAAGAACGACCCTCGACTGGATGACCCCGCAAATGGCCGAACAGGCGATCGACGGTTTCGTCCGCGCGAGAGGGCTCGAGGCGGGCCCGTTCCGGAGCCGCTTCGACCGCGTTCTCCTCCAGCGGGCGTGGAAGGTCTGCGGGACGTTCGCGCGGGCGGTGGCCCAGGGACGGGGCGAAGCCTACAGGCGATACCTTCCGGGCGAGCTCGCCCTCGTGGGACGGCTATTGACCGATACCCCCGAGGACGCGGCCTTCGCGCTCCTCTTCGAAGCCCGCCTGGCGCCTCTGTTAAGCTGACCGTTCCATCCGCGAAGGAGAACCACCGATGTTTGGCTCACTCGGCCTTCCCGAACTTCTGATCATCCTTCTGATCGTGATCATCATCTTCGGCGCGAACAAACTGCCCCAGCTCGGAAAAGGCATCGGCCAGGGCATGCGAAACTTCAAGGACTCCATCAAAGAGGGCGGCGTCGACGAGACGAAGCCCACCCCTCCTAAGCCCTAGAGGGAGACACGAAAAAGAATCGGGCCCCCCTTGGCGCAACTTCGGGAGGTACTGACCGCAAACCGGGTAGCGGGTCCAGCAGTTCGACCTGTGAC
Organism: Thermoanaerobaculia bacterium; assembly: GCA_038319475.1. Classification (GTDB taxonomy): domain Bacteria; phylum Acidobacteriota; class Thermoanaerobaculia; order UBA5066; family Gp7-AA6; genus JALYUA01. The sequence goes on along the minus strand of JBBQDF010000127.1, from coordinate 1,471 downwards.
TCCTATGGAGGAAATGCGCTGGTGTCGGCGCCCCCGCAGAGTTGTCCGGAGTCTCCGGGGACGTTCGAGTAGGTCTTCACCGCTCCGGTGACCCGGTCCTTCACGGTGAGCGTGTACTGCACATCGGTCAGCGGGGCGTGAAAGAACCAGAAACCGCCGCCGAGGGGGGGCACGATAAATCTGGCGTCAACCATCTTCACTGCGACTTCGGGGAAGTCGGGATCGCCGGTGAGATCGGGAAGGCTGAAGAAACCGGCGGAGCCGTGTCCGAGAGCGTTCGGCGTGCCAACGGCCACACGTCCCGTTCTTGGGTCGGAGGCTGTCAAGGTTATCTGAAATCGATTCAGGACGAGACCAAGAATCCGGGTCGAGCCGGTGGCGCTCACGAACACGCCCGCGCCTGACGGGAGTGCCTTCAAAATCGCGAAAGTGGAAGAAACGTCACCGGGCAGCACGTAAGTGAAAGTTATGGGAGGAACAGGCCCGCCAATATATGTTGGGCCGCCACACGACGTCATGTTCGTTATCGCGATCGCATCTCCGGCGAGAAGCGCAACCGGAGGGTTCAGCGCAACCGTCTGTATAACGGGCGGGAATGTTGGGTTAGGCTGAGTCGGAGTTCTCGCTGGCTCAGTAACGTCGAACGGGCCACGCTCCGTCACAAATGAGAAGGTCGTATTGCTCGATGGCCGGAAAAACTTGATCTTCACCGCAGCGAGACAAGGGGAAGCGGACCATCCAAACGTCGCCTTCGTCGCCTCTCCGTCTAGGGCCACCCTGTACGCCAGTTGGAGGATCGTTTGGGTTGACGTAAAGACCACGTTACCGCCATATGGACCTGCGGCTCCCACGAAGAGAGCGCCATTTGGACCTACCGGTCCCACGAAGAGAGACTGAGCGACGATCACCCCTTCGTATACGAAGAGTGCCGAAATAAGAGCGAGGCAACGAAGTGAGAACATTCGGCAGCGCTCTACGGAGGGAATGCGCTGGTGTCAGCGCCCCCGCAGAGTTGTCCGGGGTCTCCGGGAATGTTCGAGTAGGTTCGAACCCTCCTGCTGATCTGGTCGGTCACCGTGAGCGTGTACTGCACATCGGTCAGCGAAGAATAGAAGAGCCAGAACGACCCGCCAAACGGAGGAGCGGCCGTGGTAGCGTCGGCTATCTTGACGATGACTTCCGGGAAGTCGGGATCGCCCGTGAAGTCTGGCAAGCTGAAAAACCCGTACCGATCCCCCTGCGAGACTCCACGTCCGACCGTGGCCCTTCCCGTTCGCGGATCGGTCGCCGCCAGCGTCATCCCGAACCGATTCTTCAAGAGAACCACGAAGTCATCCGACGCTTGAACGAGGACAGAGCGACTTGACGAAGGTGCGAACGGAGCCGGGGGGGGCGGGGCCGGCGGCGCCATACAGTCACCAGGAAGAAACAACCACCCACCCCGAGGCGGGTGGTGTGGGCCGCGCCGGGG
>JBBQDF010000126.1:0-7477 GCA_038319475.1 Thermoanaerobaculia bacterium | reverse complement strand
TGACGGATCCCGGCGAGCACCGCCTCGTCGTTCTTCCGCACGAAATGCGCGACGCCCGAAACAGCGGCGTGGGTCCTCGAGCCACCCAGGTCTTCCTTTGTCACTTCCTCGTGTGTGACGGTCCGGATGACGTCCGGCCCGGTGACGAAGAGGTAGGACGTCTTCTCCGTCATGAAAATGAAGTCGGTGATCGCGGGCGAGTAGACCGCCCCGCCGGCGCACGGCCCCAGGATCGCGGAAATCTGGGGCACGACACCGGAAGCGCGCGTGTTGCGCAGAAAGACTTTCGAGTATCCCGCCAGGGAGACGACGCCCTCCTGGATCCGCGCCCCGCCGGAGTCGTTCAATCCGATAATCGGCGCCCCGTTCTGCACGGCGAGGTCCATGACCTTGCAGATTTTTTCGGCATTGGATTCGGAGAGCGAACCTCCGAAAATCGTGAAGTCCTGCGCGAACACGTAGACGGCGCGGCCGTCGATCGTCCCCGCCCCGCACACGACGCCGTCGCCCGGAAAAGACGTCTTCTCCATCCCGAAGTCACGGCACCGGTGAACCACGAAAGGATCGATCTCGAGAAACGAGCCCGGGTCGAGCAGCAGCTCCACGCGCTCGTACGCCGTCAGCTTCCCCTCGGCATGCTGTCGCTCGATCCGCTCCGCGCCGCCCCCCTGGCGGACGCGGGCACGCAGTTCTTCCAGGTCCGCGATGCGCTTTTCGACGGTCATGCGGAAAAGCTATCAGCTATCAGCTGTCCGCTCTTCAATGCCGCGGGGCAGTGCTTGGGAAACGGGAAACGAAGGAAAGGAGGAGGGAGGCCAGGACGCTCAACGCTCAACGCTGAACGCTCAACCCGTCCTACAGAACGATCCCGCGCTGCTCCGCCAGTTTTCTGCGGATCCGGCGGAAGAGCTCCTGGCCGTCCACGCGGCCAGACGCGATTTCGGCGCGAGCGGCTTCCATCATCCGGCGCGCCTCCTCGTCGAGCGTGCGCTCCTTGTCGACCTCTTCCGCGAGTGCGGCGAGCACCGAGCCTCGCAGCGTGCCGGGCACCCGCTCTTCAAAAAGCTTTCGCGCGCCAAGGCCGCGCGCAGCCCTGACGGCGATGAATTCCTTCCGCGTGTCCCCGGCTGACATCACCGCGATTATAGCCGCGGGATGGGGATCCGGCGGGTGCGTCCGCGTCGCGATTCCGCGCTCTCGACCGCTCCGGTGGTGTCATACCCTTGTCGCCCCATGGAGCTCGACGCGACGCGCATCGCCGGATGGATCGAGCCTCTCGCGAAAAAGCCCGGCGAGTCCGCCGAGGTTTTCGTCGAGAGCCGCCGCGAAGCCATGCTCGAGCTCGAAGACGGGCAGGTCACCGGCCTCCGCGCCGGCAGAATCAGCGGCATCTCCGCGCGCTGGACGCACGCGGGCGCCGAGAGCCTCGCCTTCGTCTCCCGCGCCGACGAGGCGGGAGCGCGAGACTGCGTCCGGGCGCTTCAGGGCTCCCTCGGCCGGCCGCCCCTTCCCGCGCGGTCCGGCTCTCCCCATACGGCCGAAACTCCGGCCGAGACCTCCGATCTGGAACGCTGGAGCCGGCGGTTGACCGCCGTTCTCGCGCGGCACGCCCCGCGGCACCGCCTGCGCTGGACTCTCGTCGAGAGCGTGCGGCAGGTGATTCCCTCCAGAGGCCCGGCGGCCTCTTTCTCGCGCCGGCTCGTCTCGCTCGAAGGCACGTTTCGCGCCGCCTCCCGGCGCGGGGATGAAACCCGTTCCTTCTTTTTCCATGCTCCCGACGCGGACTCGACGGCAGACGAGCTCCGCAATGCCCTCGCGCACGCCGTCGAGCCCCGGGACGCACCCGTCCCGGTCGGAGACGGGACGATGGACGTCCTGCTCGCGCAGGGCTCCGCCGCGGTGCTCTTCCACGAAATCCTGTCGCATCCTCTCGAGGCCGGCGAGGCCTCTCCCCTTTCGAGCCTCGAGCAGGCGAGAGTCGCGATCCCCGAGCTCGACGTACGAGACGACCCGACGCGCCTGGATCTCTTCGGAGGGTACGAACGCGACGACGAGGGGGTCAAGCCGCGAGCGGTGAAGCTTCTCGACGGCGGGCACCTCGCCGGCCGCCTGCTCGGGCAGGCACACGCTTCGCCCGGCGGCTCGACCGGTCACGCGCGGCGGGCGAGCCCCTCCGATTCTCCTCTGCCGCGAAGCTCGAACATCCTCGTGGCCGCGGGGCACGCCACGGCGGACGAGATGACGCGCCGCCTCGGCAGCGGCCTCTGGATCGGGGACCTCGGCGGAGGATCGGTCGAGCTCTCGAGCGGCCGGTTCCGGCTGCGATTCCCTCGTGCGCGCCGCATCCGGAGGGGGCGCCTCGCGGATGAGTGCGGCGGCGGACTTCTGGTGGGAGAGATCCTCTCGACGTTGAAGGCTATCGAGCCCGGACTCGGCCGGGAGGTGCATCCCTATCGCGCGCTCGGCTGGTGCTCGCGGGCAGGACAGGTCGTGCCCGTGCAGGGCGCCGCGCCGGACGTTCTCCTTCGGGGCATGTCGGTCCGGTCGAGCGCATGAGTTTCGCGGTCCTCCGCCAGGAGCTCGAGCGCCGCGCGCCCGGAGACTGGGAGCTCTACCGCAAACGCGCGGAATCTCATCGAACGTCTTCTTCCGGCGGTCCCGCCCGCACCGCCTCCCGCTCGGAGGAGGGCTGGGCGGCGCGCTGGTGGGAGAACGGGCTGCCGCGGTTCGCGGCGGGGTCGACGGGAGCCGACCTCCGCTTCGCGATCCGTGACGCCGCCCGCGCCACGCCTTCGCCCGAGGCGCCGCCGGAGTGGCCGACGGCGAAGTCGCCGGAGATCGAGGACCCTTCTCCCGCGCCCGCGGCTCCGGAGCTCTACGACGCGCTCTCGCGACTTGTCGCCGCCGAGTCGCGGGGCGATGCGATCTTAGCCGAGCTCTCCGTCTCCTCCGGGGCGCGCACGGAGCGGGTGGTCAACGCCCGTGGCGGAGATGCCTCCGTCCGTTCCCTGTCGATCGAAGGCGTCGCACGCGCCACGGGCCGCCGGGAAGCCCGGGCCTGCGACGCACGCGTCGTCTTCCGCTGGGATGGCGCGCCGGAGCTCGATGCGCTCGCGCGGCGCCTCTCGGACCGCGCGACGCTGCCGCTTTCCGAGCGCTCCTCCCCGCTCGCGCACGGCGAGTGGCTTCTCGATCCCTCCGTCGGGGCGGCCCTTCTCGCCGCCGTCGCGCCTCTGTTCACAGCGACAATCCTTCCCACCTGGGTGCAGCGCAGTCAGCTCTTTTCCCGCCACGTGACGGTCGTGGACGATGCCGGCGCCGACGGCGCGTTCGACGGAGAAGGCACGCCGACCCGCCGCGTCGTTCTCGTCGATGAGGGCGCGCTGCGGGCACGCCTGTTCGACCTCCGCTCGGCCCGGGCGAACGCGGCTTCTTCGACCGGGCACGGCGTTCGGACCTCGTATCGGACTCCGCCCGTGGCCGGCCCGCGGCGCCTTTTTTTCGAGACGGCGCGCGGCGCTTCCGCGCGCGAGCTTCTGACCGCGGTGCGCCGCGGCCTGTTCGCGTCGGCGCTCACGGCGCCCGTCCGCATGGACTTCGAGCGGGACCGCTACGAGGTCGACTTCACCGGAATTTCGCTCGTCGCCGGGCGCGCGCAGGGACCGGTGGCCGGGGCGAGGGCCCGCGGCCGGATTTCCCAGCTCCTGCGGCGGATCTCGGCGGTCTCGACGGACCGCCAGTTCTTCGCGTCGCCGTTCCCGGTGGGATCGCCGACGCTGTTGATCGAGAGGGCGGAGTTTGATTGAGAGGAGAAGTTGAACGTTTAGCGTTCAGCGTTCAGCGTTCAGCGTTCAGCGTTCACCTTCGGGAAGCGGGGGGTCGGATTTCGCTCTAGCCGGCTTACCGCATGGCCTGTTTATATTTGGGCGCGGCAACCTTTCCGCGATGCTGCGCGGGGCGCGGCTAGGGAATCTAGTAAGCAGTAGTTCGGGCTGGGCAGCGTCTCGGTTAGTCCCCGGACCGCTTGACCGCGAGGCTTTCTTTCAGCATTTAGGGAACCTGCGGCAGCGGTGTCGGGAGCGGCGGGCGCGGGCGCAGTCCCAGAGGATTGTCGGCCGGAGCGTCCCGGGGCGGGCCGGCGGGAGGCGCCGGGTTCTGGGCACCGGGCTGGCCGGTCGCTCCCGATTGCGGGGCCGATCCGGTCGCGCCTTCCGGCTGTGAGGGTCCCGCGCCGGCCGGGGGGGGCGCCGGGCGTCCCCCGAGCTCCTGGGGCCGCACCTGTCCCGGGGATGCGGGGAGAGTCGAAGGCGTGCGGGGGGAGGTGGCGCGCGGCGCGTCGACAGGCTCCGGCTCCAGCGAATCGATGACTTCGTTCGTCCAGACCGGCCGGTCGACCGGGATCCTGCGGAACCTCGCCTCATCTTCATACATCGCCTGCGTCGACAGAGACGCCCGTGCGACGTCCTTCTCGTAATTGGTCAGCGAAATCCGGTCGAGAAGCCGCGTCTCCGCCACGAGGGGATTGCGGTGCAGGTCGCGCATCGACGGGTCGATCTCGAGAGCACGCGCGTACTGCTCGATCGCGGCGGAGGTCGAGCCCCGCCGCTCGTACAGCCGGCCGAGACGGAAGCGGGCAGGCGGGAATCCGCGGTTCCGGCTGATGGACTTCTCGTACGCGGCGATTGCGGCACCCGTCCGGCCTTCCGTCTCCAGCGCGATTCCCATGTTGTAGGGGGCAAGATAGCTGGTCTTGTCGAGTCTCATGGCGATCTCGTACTGCTCACGGGCCTCTTTCGGAAATCGCCGGGCGACCAGAAGATTGCCGAGATCGTTGTGAAGGGGCGCGGAGACGGGATCCGCGGCGATCCTCTTTTCCTGCGCGCGGATCTTTTCGTCGAGCGGATTGCCCGCGACGAGATAGCGGCGGTAGAAAGGTTCCTCGGTCTTTCGTTCGCGCGCTCCCGCCGCGGGACCGACGAGAACTGCCGCCAGCAACGCCGCGGTCCACATCTTCCGTCCGTTCATGGTTTCCTCTCGAGCGCCACGTGAGCGACGCTGCGGTCGCTACTTTTTTCGCCTCGCCACGAGCTTGATTTTCCCGTCCCGCTCGGCAACATCGAACTCGACATCCGCGCCTCCGAATCGCTCGCGCACCCGCTCGGTCTCGCGCGCCAGGCTGTCCGCGAATTTATCGAAGTTCAGCCCATCGGCCGGCTGCCCCTGCGATTTGCGGGCGGCGAGGTACTTTTCGAACAGCTCCCGCCGCGAGTCGAGCGATGCAGCTGTCTTCGGGTCTACGGAACCCGACCCCCCGGCGTTGGGGGCCGCCGCCGCGCGCGCCTCCGGAGGCGGGGGGCTTTTCTCCTGACCCTGCGGACCGAACCTTCCGTAAAGGCCCGGCCTCTTGCCCGCCTCCTTCTCGCCCTGCAGCCTCTCCCATCGTTCGATCAGCGTGTTCCAGCGTCCCTGGATTGTCGAGAAGCGATAGCGCTCCGCGGCGGTCTCCGGGTCATTCCGGCCGAGGATCCGGATGAGCCGGTCCACATTCTTCCGGCTCTCCACGGGGGGCTTCGAGGCCGAGCCGTACAGGAAGGCGTCGTACTCGGCGTTCACGACCGCTATCGCGCGCTCCAGCGCATGCAGGTCGAGCTCCCAGGACATGGACCTATAGTAACGGGCGTGAGCGGCAAGCGGGTCGCCGGGAGTGAGCCGAGCGGGGCGGCGGGCACCCCGCCCGCTCCGTCCGATGAAGCGTCCTCGGGCGAAAAAGGACGCCATCCGGCCCTGCGACCTCCGTCGATGGACTCCCTTCTTTCGGGGATGGAGGCCGAGGAAATCCAGGCCGCCTTCGGCCGCGAGCCGTTCAAGGAGGAGCTCCGACGGGCGATCGCCGAGGGCGCCCGGGAGCCGGCGGAGATCCTCTCGCGGGGCCGGAGATCTCTCGCGGTCCGGTTCGCGCCGAGCCTTCGACGGGTGATCAACGGCACGGGGGTGCTGCTTCACACCAACCTCGGCCGGGCCCCTCTTTCCGAGGCGGCGCGCCGGGCCATGGACGCCGCAGCCGAGGGATATTCGACCCTGGAATACGACACGGCGAGCGGGGAGCGAGGGAGGCGCCAGGACCACGTTCGAGATCTCGCGCGCGACGTCTTCGGCTGCGAAGACGCGCTCGCCGTCAACAACAACGCGTCGGCGGTCTTTCTCGCTCTCTCGGCGCTCGCGCGCGGGCGGCGCGTGTTGATCTCGCGCGGGGAGCTCGTCGCGATCGGCGGATCCTTTCAGGTCCCGGCGATCCTCGAAGCGAGCGGAGCGCAGCTTGCGGAAGTCGGGACGACGAATCGGACGACCATCGAGGACTACTGCCGCGGTCTGACACCCGAGGTCGCTCTTCTTCTGACCGTGCACCCGTCCAATTACGAGATCCGCGGGTTCACGGCGAGCGCGCCCCCGGGCGAGCTCGCCGCGCTCGCGCGCGAGGCCGGAATCCCCTGGCTGCACGACCAGGGAACCGGCTGTGTCGTCGACGTGGCGGAGTTCGGCGTTCCCGGAGAGCCCACGGTCTCCGGATGTCTGGCCGACGGCGCGACCCTCGTGACCTTTTCGGGCGACAAGCTGTTCGGCGGTCCGCAGGCGGGGCTCGTCGTCGGCGCGGAGCAGGCGGTCTCCCGGCTGGCCCGGCACCCGGTCGCGCGGGTCGTGCGCCCCGACAAGCTGACCCTCGCGGCGCTTCACGCGACTCTGGCGGCCTGGAAGACGGACCGATGGAGAGACCTGCCGATCTACCGGGCCGCGGGAGCGCCGCTTCTCTCGCTCGAGAAGCGCGGCGAAGAGATCCGCGCGCGCGCGGCGAGCGCCGCACTTGACATCGAAGTCCTGCCGTCGCTCGCGCTCTTCGGTGGCGGGACGAGCCCCGAGAAGCGGTTCGAGTCGCGCGCTCTCGCCCTGCGCCACGCGAACCTCTCCGCCGATGGGGTGGCCGCTCGCCTTCGCGCTTCAAATCCCGCGATCGCCGGGCGCGTCGAAGAGGGTCGCGTGAGATTGGACCTGCGATCCATCGTGCCGGAGGAGGACGCCGCGGTCGTCTCTGCTCTCGCGGCGCTATCGAATCTGTGAGCTTCGTGAGAAAATCCAGGTCGATGCGCGCCGGCCCGCTTCGCCCCGTCTTTCTCCTGATCTTCGCGGCGGTCCCGTTCGTCGTAGGTTCCGCCTGCAGCCGCAAGGCCGGACAGCGTTCTCCTGGTCCCACCCCGGTCCCGTCGATTTACGTGCCCAAACCCTCGCCTCCCCCGCCAACGGTCCGGCCGGGCATGCCGACAAGGATCCCTCCGCCTCCGGGGTAAAGCGTCGCTTACGCTCACTTCGTTCGCTCTCGCTCCCGCGAATTCACCACAGCGGGCGAACAAGCACGCTCCCTCTCCCGAGGGAGTGTTCAGCCCGGACAGATGGTGAACAGGTGTTCGGAGACATGGTGGACACA
>JBBQDF010000125.1:0-7484 GCA_038319475.1 Thermoanaerobaculia bacterium | reverse complement strand
CGACATCGAGCGCAACGCGATCCACGGAAGCGATTCGCCCGAGAACGCGGAGAAAGAGATCGCCTTTTTCTTTTCAGGAGCCGAACTGATTTAGAGGTGATTTGAGAGTCGAGAGTCGAGAGTTGAGCGTTGAGAGTTCAGCGTTGAGCGCTGCTCCTGGACTGAAACTTGATGGACTCTACTGACTTTTAACTCTCAATCCTTCACCGCTGACGCTCGGCGCAGCGAGATGATTACCCGGTTCGCCACCCCGCGCAAAATCGCCGCTTCGCGTGTGGTGAGCGGACGGCCGGCGACGATCCTTCGCCAGGCGCGCAGCGACCGGTCGCGGTGTCCGGTGTCGTAGAAACCGGTGGCTTCAAGGGCGCGGTCCCAGTGGTCGAGCGCCCCTTCCACCTCCCGCGCGGTCGCCCATCCTTCAGCCTCGGGGTCATGGAGCATCGCTGCGGCCTCCGCCATTCGCGCGACGGCGAGCACGGCGGCGACCGCGTGCGACACGTTCAAGGTCGGAAACTCGGGCCGGGAGGGGAGCCGCAGGCACGCCGAGGCGCGCGAGCGCTCCTCTTCTGTCAGGCCGCTTCGCTCCGGGCCGAAGACGAAGACGACCCGGGCGGCAGGGCCGAGCTCGCGCAGAAATCCCGGAAGGTCCGACAGCTCGAGAGCCCTTTGCTCCTCCCTCCCGCGCAGGGAAGAGGTGGCGATGACGGCGTCGAAGTCGGCTACCGCTTCGAGCACGTCCGGCACCCGCTCGATCGACGCGAGAACGTCGTCCGCTCCCGAGGCGAGCCGCTGGGAATCCGGGTCGGGGAGCGCCGCGGGTTCGACCACGATCAGCCGGCTGACCCCGAAATTCTTGCAGGCGCGCGCCGCCGAGCCGAGGTTCCCCGGCGTGTGTGTCCGCACGAGGACGACAGATATTTCGCGATCGGCCATTTCGGAATTATCCGGCAGGAAGTATCCTTTTCAGTGAGAGATGCGAGGTATCCAGCCGCTCGTCACCGCCGCAGCCCTGTTCGTGGCCGCCGCCGCCGCCGCCTCCGCAGTAGCCCAGCCGGTTCCGGCGCCCGCGCCCACCTCCGCCTTCACCGCGTCTCCGGCCCCCGCGGTCCCCGCCGCGATGGCCGCTCCACTCCCGCGCGATACCCCGCTGCCCACGTATACGGAAAGCGCCGGAAGCGAGTACGTTCTTCTTCCCGTACTCGTCTTCGACCACAAGGGCCGGTTCGCCGACGGTCTCGCGAAGAAGGACTTCCGTGTGAACGCCGGCGGCGTCAACGTCGTCCTGGACACCTTCGAGCGCGACGACGATGCCCCGGCCTCGTTTGCGTTTCTGGTCGATACGTCCGGAAGCATGAGGATCGCCGGGAAGCTCGAAGGGGCGAAGACCGCGATACGGCACATCCTCGAAGGGCGGCGGCCGGGGGACGACTTCGCGCTGTTCGCGTTCGCGGAAGACGAGGTCACGGTCGTTTCGGAATTCTCGTCAAATCCGGGTCGGATCCTGTCGGGCCTCAAAAAGCTGGAGGCGGGTGGCCGCACCGCTCTCTTCGACGCAGTCGCGGCCACCCCTTCGCGGATGCTCGCCGGAAAGAACGGAAAGCGCGCCGTCCTGCTCTTTACCGATGGAGTGGACAACGCGAGCAGGCTCTCGGCCGATGAAATGGCAACGATCCTGCAACAGGTTTCGGTACCGGTCTACGCGGTCGGGATGAAGAATGCCGCGTTCGATCGGCTGACGGACGCGGAGCGCAAGGATCTGGCCCTCGACAACCTGAAGCTTCTGGCATACACGAGCGGCGGCCAGCTGTTTTTGGCGAGCGGAGAGGAGGATTTGACGCCCATCGCCGCGAAGATCAACGCGGAGGTCCGAAAGCAATATCTTCTGGGGTTCGCGCCTTCGGGACAGGGAGAGCTAAAGTATCGAGTGGTGGTGGTGTCCGTGACGAAGCCCGGCAAGTGGGTCGTCAGGACGAGGCGGGGGTACCGGGGATCGGTCCCGTCGCCTTCCGGCTAACATTTTTCAGAAGGAGGATTTTCATGGGCAAGCGATCGCGAGCGAGTCTCTGGGTCGTCGGCGGGGCGCTCCTTCTGGGCACCTTCGGCCTCGGCGGATGCGCGACCAAGCGCTACGTTGGCGAAGAGGTCTCCAAAAGCAGCGCCGCGTCGGAGAGGCGAATCAACGAGGTCGAGTCCCAGGTCGAGACCGCGCAGAGCAAGATCCGGGACCATGACACCCGCATCTCCGAGCTCGACAAATCGACGCGGGACGCTCTCGAGCGGGCGCAGGCGGCGGGTAAGCTGGCCGAAGGCAAGTTCGTCTATTCGCTGGTGCTCTCCGATGACGCGGTGAAGTTTCCGTCGAGCAGGTGGGCGCTTTCGAAGGCGGCCGAGAACCGGCTGAAAGAATTCGCGGAGAAGCTGAAATCCGAAAACAAGAACGTCTACCTGGAAGTTCAGGGTCACACGGACGCGCAGGGCTCGGCCGCAGTGAATTACCGCCTGGGCGCAGAACGTGCGGAGGCGGTTCGCCGCTTCTTAAACAAGCAGGGGATCGCCCTGAATCGGATGTCCACGATCTCCTACGGTGAAGACGAGCCGGTGGCTCCCAACAAGAGCAAGTCCGGCCGTTCGAAGAATCGCCGGGTCGTGGTCATCGTCCTCGCCTAGGTTTCTTCTCGTGTCCCGGAAGAACCCCGCTCCGGCGGGGTTTTTCTTTTGCCGGGCGGCGCACCGGCCCGGCACCGTTCGCGTTTCCCCGCTCCGCTGCCATGCCCGGGGCTTCCCGTCACGGCCGCCGGCGACGGCGCCTGCGTCGAGCGGGAACGGGGTCGCAGCGGGCGCCCCCGCCGCAGCGGCCGTCCCCGCCGCAGCGGCCGTCCCCGCTCACGCAGCGCCGCGAGCACCCGGTCGAAATCCTCGGGCGGCGGCGCCTCCACGAGGATCGCGGCGCCCGTCGTCGGATGACGGAACCCGAGGCGGCGGGCGTGCAGCATCTGGCGGGGAGCTTCGGGCCCGCCGCCCGGTTTGCCCGAGCGGTAGACCCGATCCCCCAGCACCGGATGGCCGATCGACAGAAAGTGCACGCGGATCTGGTGCGTGCGCCCTGTTTCGAGCTGCACTGAAACGAGCGCGGCGCCCCGAAGCCGCTCCAGCACGCGGAAGCGGGTGACCGCCCGCCGTCCCGGCTCTCCCTTCCGGGCGACGCCCCGCCGGCCGAGCCCCGCGTCACGCACGAGGTCCGCGTCGAGCGTTCCGGAATCGGGCGGCTCTCCGGCGACCAGCGCCAGGTATTCCCGCTCGATGTCATGCACGCGAAAGAGGGCCTGCAGCGCGTGGAGCGCTTCGCGGTGACGGGCGAAGACGAGCGCGCCGGAGGTGTCCTTGTCGAGTCGGTGCACGATCCCGGCGTAGGGGCGGCGGTGATACCGGTGCTGGAGATAGTCGAGCGCGCGCGCGTGGAGGGTGTCGCGTTCGCGCTCCGCGGTCGGCACGCTCAGAAGGCCGGCCGGCTTGTCGACGATCAGCACGTCGTCGTCGTCATACAAAACGTTCAGGCGCGTTCTGACGTTGTGGCGCGCGGGGCGGTTCGGGTCGAATGTCAGGCGCGCGTCCTCGGAAACGTCGAGACCCGGCTCGTCGAGGGTGATCCCGTCGCCGTCCACGCGGCCCGCGCGCACCGCTTCCCGGGCGGCGCGGCGCGACAGCGCAAACGTGCGCGCGACCGCGAGATCGAGCCTCACCGTGTCCGCCCGACCTGACCGGGGACGCGAATCTCGACGAAAAAATCGGGGTCTCCGATCCGGGCGCCGGAGCGAGCGTTCGGCCCGTAGATGGCGACGGGGGAAAACTCCGAGTCGACGAAGGACGCCAGCCGCGGAGAGTAGTCCTTGCCGAACGCGCGCTGGCCCTCTCCGACGGCGAGCGCGTTGATGAGCAGAAGGGCGTCCGGCGGCCGCGAGCGCATGCTCCCGATGATCCTCTCCTCTCCGGCGGCATCGAGGTGGCCGGGCCAGAACTGTTCGAGAGGAAGCGGATTCTCGCGCCCGAGCGCATACTCGAAAAAGCCAGCTTCCGGAAACCCCGTCAGCGTGCCGCCGGCAGGCAGCCGGGCCTCGAGGTCCGTCAGCACCAGGCGCGACGTCCTCGCCTCGTGCAGAGGCAGCACCAGTTTTCCAGCCGGAGTGTCGAGGTCTTCCCAGCCCGGACCGCGGTACGAACGCCACACCCCCGCGACGCGCATGAGCAGGAAGACGCCGAGCGCCGCCGTGACGAGGCGCGGAAGGGACGACCCGATTGCGGGTGCCCGGCGCTGCGCGGCGCGGAGGAGCGCGATGGCGGCGATCACGACGGGAAGGGGGAGAAAAAAAGCGTTATAGGGGCCGGAATATCCCGCGGCGAGAAACAGCCGGGCGCCAAAGAGAGCGGCAAGCAGCAGAGCCCCGTCGGAGATCGGAGAGGCCGCGCCGCTCTCCCGCTTCCGGCGCAGGACAGTCATCGCGCGTGCGAGGAGGAGCCCCGCGCAGGTTGCGGGAACGACGCGGACGAGCGGCGGGAAGAGCGCGAAGGTCGGCCGTAGAGACTCGGGCGGAAACTGGAATACGGCGGCGCACGCGGCGAGTGAGAGGATGCACCCGATCTCGACCGCGGCCCCCGCGGCCTCCGACGATCGGCGTGCCCGGCGCGCGGCGGCCGCTCCGAGTACGAGCATGGACCCGGCGAGCAACAGCACGACCGCGGCGAGCGCGAGCTGCGCCAGCCGCAGGCCCGGCTCGTCGAGCCCCGCAAACGAGCGGTACACGTTCTGAAAGGCGCGCGGCGGATGGAGGAGGGCCAGCCATCCGTCCGCCACGAGCCGTTCCTGCGGAATGCCGACCGAGACCGCCGCGTAGGTCGCTGCGGCCAGGGCGGCCGGAAGCGCCGCCGAAACGATCAGCGAACGCGGGCGGTTCCGGGCGTCGAGCGTCGTGGCGAGGAGTCCCGCCGCGCCGAGCTCCGGCCGCGAAAGCAGAGCCGCCAGGAGGCAAGCGGCCGTTCCCGCCTCGCGGGCGCGCCCTTCTCCCGAGGAAAACGCGAGTGCCCCCGTCAGGCCCGCCACGGCCATCGCGGTGTCGAAGCTGAAGGGAAAAAACCATCCGCCGGGCCGCAGAAAAAAGGCGAGCGCGACGGCGAGCGACACGGCGAGCGCCCCCCCGGCGCCGGGGCTCCAGCGAAGGGCGAGCCGGCGCAGCGCCTCGAGGCCCGCGGCCGCAACCGCCACGGCGAGCGCCGTTCGAGCCGCCAGGGAGCGGCCGGCCAGAAGCTCGACCGCCGCCCCCGCCCAGGGGGCCAGGGGTCCGTGGTGAAAGTGAATGGCCGCGTAGAGCCGTTCGCCGGCCGCCACGCGACGCGGCACCATCAGCTCCCGGCCCGAGTCGACAAACGGCTCCATCCACCGGTTCCACGACGCGAGCAGGAGGCCCACGAACACCGACCAGGGAAGCAGGACGGGAACCGCTCGCCGCACGTTCAGCGGCCGCGGGGGAGGAAGATCCGCCGATCATCTTCGACGGCGAATATGCGGACGAGCACGGCTCGATGCTAACCGAGGTGCGGGGAAGAGGGTGGAGAGTTGAGAGTTGGGGGTTGAGTCGTTGAGAGTTGAGCGTTGAGCGTTAACGCTCAACGGATCCCTCAACGGGCGCGGAGCGCAGGGCGACGTGCGCGGAGTCGGCGGTAAGGCCACACATTTGCATGATGTCCTCGCCCATGACTCTTCTGAAGAAGCTCACCGCCACGGGATTGCGGCGTCGCGGGACGCCGAAGAGCGGATTCCGGTACGTTCGAGCCGACGGGCGGCCCGCTGCGGCGGCCGACGTCGCGCGGATCGGGGACTTGAAGATTCCCCCGGCGTGGAAGGACGTTCTGGTTCATCCCTCCCCGAAGGGCGCCGTGCAGGCCATGGGAAAAGATGGCGCGGGACGCTGGCAGTACCTGTACCACGAGCGGCGGACCGCCCGGCGCGAAAAGGAGAAGTTCGAACGGTTGGTCCATTTCGCGGACGCGCTGCCGGCGATGCGACGCGCCGTGACGCGGGACCTCGCGCTGCCGGGAATGTCTCGAGAGAAGGTCCTCGCCTGCGTGCTGCGCATTCTCTCCACGTGCTTTCTGCGCCCCGGAAGCCAGGTCTATGCGGAGGAGAACGGCAGTTACGGGATCGCGACCCTCCGCGCGAAGCACGTCACGGTGCGCGGCGACCTGGTCTCGTTTGATTTCCGGGGCAAGTCGGCCAGGCAGCAGCACCGGGAGCTGCGCGATCGCTGTGTCGCCCGTATCGTGCGCGAGCTCGCGCGCGTTCCGGGAGAAGTATTCAAGTATCGCGACGCCGAAGAACGGTGGGTGGACATCCGGCGCCGCGACATCAACGTGTACATCAAGGAAGTCATGGGAGAGCGGTTCTCGGCGAAGGACTTCCGAACCTGGGCCGGCACCCTGATCTGCGCCTGCGCCCTGGCCCGCGCGGGAGCGGAGACCGCCGAGGCGAAGACGGAGCGCAAGCGCAAGGTGGTCGCCGCGATCCAGGAGACCGCGGAGAAGCTCGGGAACACTCCGGCCGTCTGCCGCTCCTCCTACATCTATCCGGCCGTTTTCTCGAGCTTCGAGCGCGGCCGGGTGCTCGACCGGTACTTCGAGAACGTGGAAGAGCTCGTGAAGCGGCGGGCGCATGCGCTCCACGGCTCCGAGAAAGCGCTCCTGAAGCTCCTGAAAACGAAAGTCTCCTGAGCGGCGCCCCGCGCGTACCCGCGCGGAAAGGTCGCCGCGTCGTTTTTTGGGGCGCGCGCCCCACGCGCCCCCAAAAATGCTCAGAGTCCGCTAAAAATCCAGCCCCCGCTTAGACTCCGCTCCGTGCAGGAAAAGATGTCCAGCCGCAACCGGCTCGTGCGCGCGATTGCCTCCGCGACGTCCCACCTCTGGTTTCCCGGCACGCTCTTCTTTGCGCGCCACGTCCCGCGGCGCATCGCGATCCCGATCGCGCGCGCATTCGGAGGAACGTACTTCCGCCTGAGACCGAAGTATCTGGCGGCGATCCGGTCCAACCTTGCGACCATTGTCGGCGAGGACGCCTCTTCCGACAGGGTGGCGCGTCTCGCTGACGAGATGGTGCGCGGCCACTCCTCCGCCTGGCTCGACTTCCTCCATTTCGCCAGCCGCCCGCCGGCGGAGTCCGCGCGTCTGGTCGAAAGCGTCGAAGGCTTCTCGCGGCTGGTCGCCGGGCGCGCGGAAGGCCGCGGCGTGCTGCTTCTGACGGCGCACCTCGGCAACTGGGAGGTCGGCGGGCTGATGCTGGCCGAGGTGCGCCAGCCGATTCACGTCGTCCTGGTGCCCGACATCTTCCCCGGCGTCGAGAAGACCCGCCGCCGTCTTCACAGCCGCGCCGGGGTGACGGAAATCCCGATCGACCACGGTTTCGGGCCGACGCTCGCCGTGTTGCGGGCACTCGAGCAGAA
>JBBQDF010000124.1:0-7504 GCA_038319475.1 Thermoanaerobaculia bacterium | reverse complement strand
CGGGCGAGCGTCGAGATCGGCTTCATGAACACAATGGCAACGATCTCTTCGCCGTTCGTGACGCCTGCTTCGAGCCCTCCGGCGCGGTTCGTTCGGCGGCGCAGCGGCCCGTCGAGCGCGCGCTCGATCTCGTCGTGCGCGCGCGATCCGGGACCGCGCGAGCATTCGATCGCACTTCCGAACTCGATCGCCTTGACGGCCGGCACCGAGAGCAGCGCCTGCGCAATGCGCCCGTCGAGCTTGCGGTCCCACGACACGTACGAGCCGAGACCCGCGGGCACGCCGCTCGCCGCGAGCAGAATCGATCCGCCCAGTGTCTCGCCCTCGCGTTTTGCGGCGTCGACGGCTTCGATCATCTTCGGCTCGAGCGCGGGGTCGGTGGCGCGCAGCGGAGAGTCGTCGCGCGCCGCCGCCGCGGTGGCGAACGTGCGCGGAGAAACCGGGTCCCCGACCGCTCCCACGGAGAGGACCCCGCTGGCGATCTCGATGCCGCACGCCCGGAGCAGAAGACGGCAGACCGCGCCTGCCGCCACCCGCGCGGCGGACTCCCGCGCGGACGCGCGTTCGAGCACGTCCCTCAGATCGCGCGCGCCGAATTTCATCCCTCCGGCCAGGTCCGCATGGCCGGGACGGGGCCGGGTGAGCTGCCGGGCGCGCGCGGCCTCGGCGTCGACGTCGAACGCGCCCATCACATCGGACCAACTCGCGTGGTCGCGGTTTGCGATCCCGATCGCGACAGGCGATCCGAGCGTCACTCCTCCGCGCACGCCGCCCTCGAACACCGCTTCGTCTTTTTCGATCTTCATGCGCCCGCCGCGGCCGTACCCGTGCTGCCGCCGCGCGAGCTCGAGAGCGATCGCTTCCCGATCCACGGCGAGGCCGGCCGGAATTCCCTCGAGGAGAACCGTGAGGCGTGGCCCGTGGGATTCCCCCGCGGTCGTGAGCTTCAGGGGCACCGCGGAAGTCTAGCCCGGAGCGGTCCGGGTCGGGCGGGGGGCGGGGGGGCGTTCGGGACTCCGCAGGCCCCATGGTTCCCGATGCACCGCCCGGGAGCTGACGCGGCGCGTGAGCCTGACGCCTCACGCAAGTCGTCTGCCCTCAGTCCGGCAGAACGGAGTCGGAGGCCGGCGTCAGGATCTGCGCGTACGTCTCGTCGGCCTCTTCCGCGGGGGCGGCGCTGGCCCTCTGGCTCACCCCGGCCGCGAAGAAGAAAAGCAGGGCGGCGGCGGCCGCGATCCCGAGCCGCATCCGGACGCGGCGGCCGCGATCGTGACGGACGCGGCGCAGCACTCCTTCGACGAAGGCCTCGTCGATCGCGACGGGCGTCTCCAGGTCGCGGGGCGGCGGCATCGTCTTTAACGCGGCGCCGAGCCTCGCCTCTCCCCGGCACGAGCGGCAGAGAAAGAGATGCGACTCCTGCTGCGGCGTCAGTCTCCCCGTGTGCAAGGCCGCCACCACCAGCGAACAGTCTGTCCTGTCGAGCTTCATGACAATCCTTCCAGAAAGCGAATGCGAAGCTTCTTGCGGGCCCGATGCATCCGCACGCGGACCCCGGTCACCGTCATCTCGAACCGGCGCGCCACTTCCGCGTCCGCCGTGCCTTCCACTTCTCTTGCCAGGAAAATCTCGCGATCGAGCGGTGACAGGGTGGCGAGCGCGATACGAAGGAGGTCGGCATCTTCCTGCCGCTTCTCTTCCGATGCGCCGGCCAGGGAACCTTCCGGCAGAGGGTCTTCCGGCCGCCGGCGGCGGACCAGGTCGATAGCCGTTCGCACCGCGATTTTGCGGACCCACGGCACGAACGAGCAGTCCTGCCGATAGTCACCGAGCGCCCGGTAGGCCCGGAGAAAGGCGTCCTGCACGGCATCCTCCGCGAGGGCCGGGTCCCGGGTGATCCGCCGCGCGGCGCCCAGGGCGGCGGGCGCGCCTAGTCGGATCAGCTCGGCGAAGGCGTCTTCATCTCCGAGTCGCGCCCTTTCGACGAGGGCAGCTTCGTCCGTCCGCCTCGGGATCGCCGCGGGCGACGTGGGAACGGGGGCGCTCAAGGTCCCCCTAAGACCCGCTCTTGACGAAGCTGTCGAACGACTGGACCGCGTTGTCGTGGTGGCCGCGCGCGCGCGTGAAGAAGGCCTGGACCCGCGTCCGCTGCTCGGGCGTCAGGATCGGGTCCACCTCGACCCGAAGGCGCGCGAAGAGGATCGCGCCTTCGGCCTCCACCTTTCCGCTTTCCATCGCCCGTGCCCGGATCGCGGCTTCATCGATCGGCTGAGCGAGCATCGCCTGGCGCACGGCCTGGCGGGCCGTCCGTCTGGCGGTGAGCTGTGCCTCGATTTCGGCCGCGTGCGATTTCAAGACGCCCTTGATCTGAGCCTGCTGGTCCGCCGTCAGGTCGAGAAAATGCGCCATCCGCCCGAACATCCTCGGCGCGAAGTCTCCCTTCGTCCTGTGCGGAAACGCGTCGGCGGACAGCCGCCCCGCGAAAAGTCCCGCGGCGGCGAGCGCCACGAGGCCGGCGGCGACGAGAACGGACCTGCGAATCTGTTGAATGCTCATGGGTGTCTCCCGGGGCCGGGCACTTTGGGCGGCCCGTACATTAGAACGCCCGCGGGTCCGAAAAGATTACGGAGGAATGGGGCGACTTGCCCCGCGCGTCCTCCAGAGAGGCCGGGCCGGGCGGCCCGGAATACACTCGCCCGGTGGAACGCAAATACGTCCTCAAGAAATCCGTTCCCGCCCGGAATTATCGCGTCGATTACGGCCGGGAATTAAACGACGAGCAGCGGGAAGTGGTCCTCGCCGGAGGCGGACCCCTGCTCGTCATCGCCGGTGCGGGCTCGGGAAAAACGAGGACGCTCGTCTACCGCGTGTCGCGCCTGATCGAAGATGGGACAGACCCGTCCCGGATCGTGCTGCTGACCTTTACGAACCGCGCTTCCCGGGAGATGCTGCGGCGGGTCGAGGCGCTGGTTTCGGTCGACACGCGGCGCCTGCTCGGCGGGACCTTCCATTCCGTGGGCAACCGGCTGCTCCGCCGTTTCGGTGTTCGCCTGGGGCTAGCCGGAAATTTTACGATCCTCGATCCCGAGGACGCGCGGGAGCTGCTGGAGGCCTCGACGTCCGACCGAGGAATTCCGGTGGTCGAGCGCCGCTTCCCGAAAGGAGACGTGCTGCTCGACCTCTACTCGAACACGATCAACACGGGCCGGCCGTTCGCGGAGGTGCTGGCGGAGCGGACGCCTCACTTCGCGGCGTTCGAGGGGGAGATCGCGGGCGTATTCCAGCGATACCGGGAGCGCAAGCGCCTGGGAAATGCCTGCGATTACGACG
This sequence comes from Thermoanaerobaculia bacterium, assembly GCA_038319475.1. Classification (GTDB taxonomy): domain Bacteria; phylum Acidobacteriota; class Thermoanaerobaculia; order UBA5066; family Gp7-AA6; genus JALYUA01. The sequence goes on along the minus strand of JBBQDF010000124.1, from coordinate 4,177 downwards.
ACCTTCTCCTGCTCTGGAAAAGGCTCCTCGACGAAAGCCCCGAGACGGCGGCGCAGATCGCCGCGTCGTACGACCACGTTCTCGTCGACGAGTACCAGGACACCAATCGGCTTCAGGGAGACCTGGTCGACGGGATGGCGCGCGTGCGGCGCAACGTGACGGTGGTTGGCGACGACGCGCAGGCGATCTACTCGTTCCGCGGGGCGTCGTTCGAAAACATTCTGGGATTTCCGGAGCGTTATCCGGACGCGAAGACGTACCGGCTCACCACGAACTACCGGTCGACGCCGCAGATCCTGGCGCTCGCCAACGCGTCGATCGCGCAGAACGTGCGGCAGTTCCCGAAGGAGCTGCGCGCCGTGCGCGAAGGGGGCGTGCTCCCCGGCGTGGTGGCGCTGCCAGACATCCCCGACCAGGCGCGTTTCGTGGCTCAGCGCCTTCTCGAGTGGCACGACGAGGGAGACAGGCTGGCCGACCTCGCGGTGCTCTACCGCGCCCACTACCAGGCGCTCGAGCTCCAGATCGAGCTGACGCGGCGCGGGATCCCTTACGAGATCCGATCCGGGATGCGGTTCTTCGAGCAGCGCCACGTCAAGGACGTCCTCGCGTTTCTGAGGCTGGTCGTCAACCCGAAGGACGAGCTGTCCTGGAAGCGGGCCCTGAAGCTTTTCCCGCGCGTCGGAGAGCGCGCGGCTTCCGCGGTCTGGGAGGCGATCGGCAACCGGCCGGATCCCCTCGCGTCTTTTCGCGAGCGGGAGGGAGCCGGCGGCATCGAGCTTCCGAGGGGCGCCGGCGCCGCGCTGCAGCCTTTCCGCTCCCTGCTCGGCCGGCTGGAATCTCCCTCTCTGCGCTCCTCTCCCGGCGAAGCGATCCGCGCCGTCGTCGACGGGGTGTACCGGGAATTTGCTCGCGCGAAGTTTCCCAATGGCGATGCGCGGCTGGACGACCTCGAGCAGTTCGCCCAGTTCGCGCAGTCCTACGACTCGCTCCCCGCTTTCCTCGAAGAGGTCACGCTCTTCAACGAGCTCTCCGGAGAGGACGTCGTGGCGGGAGAGCCGGACGACGACCGAGTGGTGCTTTCGTCGATCCACCAGGCGAAGGGCCTCGAATGGAGCCGGGTCGTGGTGATGGGCCTCTCGGAGGGGCGTTTCCCGAGCTACCGCTCCGCGAACACAGACCAGGGACTGGAGGAGGAACGGCGTCTCTTCTATGTCGCCGTGACGCGGGCAAAGAACGAGGTCGACCTCGTCTATCCGATGCTCGCGCGGGACCGGTATGGCATCGACGTGATCCTCGAGCCCTCGCGGTTCGTGACCGAGCTCCCGCCGGAAGTCTACGAACGCTGGACGATCGAAATGGAGAACGTGCCGGAGACAGACACCGAGGCGACGGGCGAGGGTCCGGTCAATTGACGGGGCCGTCAGGACGGGGCCGTCCGGGGTGAGGGGTGAGGGGCGCGGGGTGAGGCCTGTACGGGGGTTGCGGGACCGAAGCTGAACCCTGATCGCTGAACGCTCGACCCTCCCCTTATGCGACAATGAACCCGTGAGGCTTCCGCCTCGAGCCGCAGCCGCCGAGCGCCCTGCTCTTTCGTTCCGCAAGGCGCGGGTTTTGCTGTTTTCTCTCTGGTCATGAAAGACGACCTCTACTCCGCGATCTGCCGGGAGGCCCTCGAATCCCGGCAGCGCGATGTCATGTCCTTCGTCGACAACGGCATGGCCGGGATGTCCTCGCGCCTCGAAAAAACCCTGCTCCGCCTCCCCGAGGGGCACTACCTGCTGGGTCTCGGCCCGTACAACGCGGGCCTCGTGAAGCTCGATTTCGAGGAGCTTCTGATCGGCCGGGAGGTCCCGGAGTTCATCGGGGTGGGGATGCCGGTCTCCGGGTTCCGCGTGTCCTCGCCCGACGCGTTCTTGAACGCGGAGGTCTCGCGGATTCACGCGAAGCTGTTCCGCCGGCGGCCGTCGCCCGCTCCCGAGTACCGGCTGGTCGACATGCGTTCGACGTGCGGAACCTACCTGAACGGAGAGCCGATTCCCGTCCCCGACGACCTCGGCGGAGCGACGGAAGAGGACTGCGCGGCAACCCTGCGCTCCGGGGATTTCTTTTCGCTCGGCCCGACGGCCGTGAATCTGTTCCTCTTCTTCGAGAAGTGACCCGGCCGGCGCCATCCCACGCGTGAGGCGGCCCGGCCCCGCCGCTCTTCTCGCCGGATCCCTTTCCGGTTTCGTCGCCGCCGTCGACCTCGTCCGGGCTTTTCGCCCCTTGTCCCTCCTGGATCCCGATCCTTCCTGGGCGGTCCCGCGGCTCTTCCTCGGGCTGGCGGCCATCGGCGGCACCGCGCTCGTCGCGGGCTCGGCGGCGGGCCTGTTCTGGCTCTGGGCCAGCGGCGGCCGCGCGTCGGCCGGGCGGCCCGAGCCGCTGGCGCTTTCGCGCGGATCGCTCGCGTCGCTCGCCTTTCTCGCGCTCCTCGCCGGGGCCGGCCTGCGCTTCGTCGCGCTCGAACGGTTGCCGCCGTCGTTGTGGATCGACGACCTCTCGCTCATCTCTCCGGCGCTCGCGCTCGGCGGCCATCCCGCAGATTTTTCGAACTCCATCCGGCCGGCGCCGTTCGGCGTCGAAAAACCGTACGGGAGCGTGGGCGTGCTCTACCTCGAGGCGTACCGCGCCGCGCTCGTGCATTTCGGCTCGACCGTCCTCGGCGTCCGATTCCTCGCGGCGGCCGCGGGTGTGTGCTCGATTGCCGCCGTGTCTCTCCTGGCACGCGAGCTTCTGCCCTCCGGGGGGGCGGCGCTCGCGGCGCTCGCGTTCGCGGCGCTGCGGTGGAACCTTCTGAATTCCCGCTGGGGCTGGAACGCCGTCGTGCTCGCCCCGGTGGTCGACGTCGCCGCGCTCCTCCTTTTGGTCGCGCGGCGCCGTCGGAGCGCGGCGCTTGCCGCGGCGGCCGGCGCGGTCGCGGGTCTGGCGGCGCACGTGTATCTCGCCGCCTGGGTCGCCGCCGCGGCGCTTCTTCTGCTCGCGCTCTGGCCGGTCGGGCCGAGGCGCACGGCATGGCCCCGCCGCCCCCTGGCGCGGCTGCCTCTGGCCTTCGCTGCGGCGTTCGTGCTCGCTGTCCTCCCGATTTTTCTCTGGAAGGAAGGCCGCGTCGCGCCCTACTTCGCTCGCGCGTCCGACCACAACGTGATCCGGGAAATGCGCCGGGCGCGCTCACCCATGCCGCTCTTCGCCGCCGCAGCGGATTCCCTTTCGGCCCCCTGGTACCGGGCGGATCCGTTCTCGGGCTACGCCCTCCTCGGATGGTGGATGGCGCTCCCGGTCGCGGTCGCCGCGGCCTGGGCCCTCGCGCACCCGGAAGAAGAGCCCTCCGCGTTTTTTCTGTGTCATGGATCGGCAGCGCTGGCGGCGTCCGTGGTCGGAGGGCAGGCCGGCATTCCCAACGGGTACCGCTTCGGCTACCTGGCGGACGTCGCCTCGATCGCGGCCGCCGCGGGGATCCTGCTCATGGCGTCCCGGCGGAGCGCTGCCTCGAGGCGCGCGATCGCGATCGCTTCGATCGGAGCTCTCGCGGTCTCCGGCACGCTCGGCGCGAGGGACGCGCTCGCTGTCTGGCCGGAACGGCGTGAGACCTTCGACGCATTCCACGGCCAGGACACGCTGCTCGGGCGGGCGGCCGCCCGGTGGGAGCTGTTCGGGCCCGTGGTCCTCGAGGCAGGGAGCGAGCATTCGCCGATCACCGTAGAAGCGGTCCGGAAATACCGCCTGGATCCGGACTTTCCGCCGCGAACGCCGTCCGGCGCGAGCCTTCTCCGCCAAAAGGCACGCGCCTTTCGACTCGCCCCGCCCCGTTCCACGGCGCGCGCCGGCGAGAAAGTCGTCGAGCGGGTTCGGGATGCGTGGGGGCGGGACTGGGGGGTCGTCCTTGCGGCGCCCCCGCCACCGCGCGCCAAGGCATGACGCTCGCGCGCGGGGAGCGCGCCGCCCTGGTCGCGGGATTCGGAGCCGCTCTGGTGGCCGGGGCCGACGCCGTGCGCCTGGCGGGCGCTCTCCTGTTGACCGACCCCGACCCCGCGTGGGCGTTGCCGCGGCTCGTTCTGACGCTCGCCGTGGTCGCGGCCGCGGGCGCGGCGGGAATCCTTGCTGCCGCGGCGATGCTGTTCTGGAGTGGCACCCGCCCCGC
>JBBQDF010000123.1:0-7550 GCA_038319475.1 Thermoanaerobaculia bacterium | reverse complement strand
GCGACTTCCGCCGTGTCTCCGGTCTTCAAGGCGCCGGTCAGGAGCTGACGCGCGAGAACGTCCGTCACGTCTTTCTGGATCAGCCGCTTCAGCGGCCTCGCGCCGAAAGTCGGGTCGTAACCTCGGGCCGCGAGGAAATGCCGCGCCTCCGGCGTCCATGTGAGGCGCATGCCGCGGTCCGCGACCGTTGTGGCGAGACCCTGGAGCTGGATCTCGACGATCTGCTCGATCTCCTCCCGCGACAGGCGATGAAAGACGATCACGTCGTCGATGCGATTCAGGAATTCCGGCCGGAAGTGCTGGCGAAGCTCCTCTTCGACGCGCGTGTTCACTGCCGCTTCGTCCATCGCGGACGCCTCGGCGATCCACTGCGAGCCTAGGTTCGACGTCATGATGATCACGGTGTTTTTGAAAGACACCACGCGGCCCTTGCCGTCCGTCAGGCGCCCGTCGTCGAGGACTTGCAGCAGGACGTTGAAGACGTCCGGGTGCGCTTTTTCGATCTCGTCGAACAGCACGACGGAGTAAGGCCGGCGCCGGATCGCCTCAGTCAGCCGTCCGCCCTCCTCGTACCCGACGTAACCCGGGGGCGCTCCGATCATCCGCGCGACCGAATGCTTCTCCATGTACTCGGACATGTCGAGCCGCACCATCGCGTGCTCGTCGTCGAACAGAAACTCGGCGAGGGCTCGCGCGAGCTCCGTCTTGCCGACACCGGTCGGACCCTCGAAGATGAACGACCCGATCGGCCGGCGCGGGTCCGAGAGCCCGGCCCTCGACCGCCGGACGGCGTCGGAAACTGCTGTCACCGCTTCCCGTTGGCCGATCACCCGCGCGCCGATCCGGGCCTCCATGTCGAGAAGCTTCGCCGTCTCCTGCTCGAGCATCTTCGACACGGGTACGCCGGTCCACCGCGAGACGACTTCCGCGATGTCCTCTTCGGTGACTTCCTCCTGGAGCATCGGGGTCCCCTGCTGCAGCTCGGTCAGTCGCGTGTTCTGCCCCGCCAGGTCCCGTTCGAGCTGGGGGAGCCGGCCGTATCGCAGCTCCGCGGCACTCTGCAGGTTGCCCTCCCTCTCGGCTTCGAGGGCCTGCTGCCGGGTCTGCTCGATCCCCTCCTTGGACTGGCGAATCTTCTGGATCGCATCTTTTTCCGCCGACCACTGGGCGCGCAGCCGCGTCGAGGTCTCGCGCTGTCCCGCGAGGTTCCTCTCGATCTCTTCCAGCCGCTCCTGTGCCTCGGGCGTCTTCTCCTTCGTGAGGGCGCGCTTTTCGATCTCGAAAGAGACGATGCGGCGCTCGACCTGGTCGATCTCGATCGGAACCGAATCAATCTCGGTCCGCAGGCGCGCCGCTGCCTCGTCGACCAGGTCGATTGCCTTGTCGGGCAGGAACCGGTCGGTGATGTACCGGTGGGACAGCCGTGCGGCGGCGATCAAGGCGCCGTCGGTGATCCGGACGCCGTGGTGCACCTCGTAGCGCTCCTGCAGCCCTCGCAGGATCGAGATCGTGTCTTCGACGGTGGGTTCGTTGACGAACACCGGCTGGAACCGGCGTTCGAGAGCCGCGTCCTTTTCGATGTACTTCTGGTATTCGTTCAAGGTCGTCGCGCCGATCGCGCGCAACTCGCCGCGCGCCAGCGCCGGCTTCAACATGTTCGAGGCGTCCATCGAGCCTTCCGCCGCGCCCGCTCCCACCAGCGTGTGCAGTTCGTCGATGAACAGGATCACCGTGCCCGATGCCTCTTCGATCTCCTTCAGCACGGCCTTCAGCCGGTCTTCGAATTCGCCGCGATATTTCGCGCCGGCGATCATCGAGCCGAGATCGAGGGCGACGACGCGCTTGTTCTTTAGGCCTTCGGGAACGTCCCCCATGTGGATGCGCCGCGCGAGCCCCTCGACGATCGCCGTCTTGCCGACACCCGGCTCGCCGATCAGCACGGGGTTGTTCTTCGTCCGGCGCGACAGCACCTGCACGACGCGCCGGATCTCCTCGTCGCGGCCGATGACCGGATCGATTTTCCCGCGGCGGGCGAGGTCCGTGAGGTCGCGCGTGTAGCGCTTGAGGGCCTGATATTTGTCTTCCGGGTTGGGGTCGGTGATCCGGTTCGAGCCCCGCACTTCTTTGAGCGCGCGAAGGATCGCGTCCTTGCGCGCTCCCGCTTTTCCGAGCAGCTTCGCGGAGTCGCCGGCGCCCGACTCCGCTAGCGCGACCAGCAGGTGCTCGGTCGAAACGTATTCGTCGCCGAACTCCCTGGCGACCTCGAAAGCGCGGTCGAAGACACCCGTCAGCTCGCGGGAGGGCACCGCGTCCGCAGAGGCGCCCGTCACTTTCGGGCGCCGCTCGATCGATTCCTGGACCTCTCGCGCCAGAGCGCGCGGATCGACGCCGAGCTTCTGAAGAATCGGGACCACGACGCCTTCCGTCTGGGAGAGAAGTGCCGAGAGCAGATGCTCACTCGTCAACTCCGGATTTCCGCGGCTCCGGCCCTCTCGCTGGGCTTCCGAAATGGCCTCCTGGGCCTTAATCATCAATTGGTCGAAGCGCATATCGTTCTCTTTCCGCGCGGCCCCGGATAGATTTTGCTCGCCGAACCCGTGCAGAGAAAGACTATGATATGAGTAGCATCATGTCAAGTACATGAATCAGAAATATGAGTCGACGTGGCTTAGATCAATGCCGGTTTAAATCATTCTCTGGGACCAGTTCAGTGGATCGCCGCGATCGGATCTCTCAGGCCTGCCTCCCGGAAGCCTTTTTCGCGCAGGAGGCAGGAGTCGCAACGTCCGCACGGTCGGCCGTCGGGGTCCGGGTCGTAGCAGGACGTCGTGAGCGAGAAATCGAGACCGAGCTCCGCGGCACGCGTGACGATCCGGGCCTTGCTCATCGCGAGCAGCGGCGCGCGTATCTCGAATTTTTGCCCTTCCGATCCCGCGCGCGTGCCGAGGTTCGCCATCTTCTCGAAAGCGGCCAGAAACTCGGGGCGGCAGTCGGGGTAGCCGGAGTAGTCGAGAGCGTTGACGCCGATGAAGATCACGCGCGCTCCCGCGCCGTCGGCCCACGCGAGCGCGTGCGCCAGAAAGAGCGTGTTGCGCGCCGGAACGTACGTCGAGGGGACCGCCTCCACTCCGAGACTGTCCTTCGGAACTTCGCGGGAAACGTCGGTCAGTGCGGAAGCCGCCGGTGCCGGAAAGTCGATCCGGACGATGCGGTGCTCGCGGGCCCCGTAGCGGACCGCGAGCGCGCGTGCCCGCTCGAGCTCGATCACGTGTCGCTGCCCGTAGTCAAACGACAGGGCGAGCACCTCGAGGCCCTCCGATCGCGCGATCAGCAGGCACGTCGCGGAGTCGAGCCCCCCGGACAACAGAACGATCGCGTTATCCGTCATCAGTTCTCAGTTCTGAGTTCTCAGTCTGGCTGACAGCCGAGAGCTGACAGCTGACAGCAGTCACCGTCCCGCCACGTCACCCCACAGGACCTTGTGGAGCTGGAGACCCAGCCGGACGTTGCGGCCGCTGTCCCGCACCCACTCGGCGAGCTCCGCGGGGTCGACGCTTTCCCAGGCCGGAGAAAAAGTGACCGGGTGAGCGCGGTCGAGATTTCTTTCCCGCACGAGACCGAGCGCCCAGTCGAAGTCGCGGCGGTCCGCGAGAACGAACTTCAGCTCGTCGTTCGCCCCGAGGACATCCAGGTTCCCGGGCAGGTTTGCGCTCTCCATTCCGCTGCCGGGCGCCTTGATGTCGACGATCTTGATGACACGGGGATCGACGCGGTCGACCGGCATGTGGCCGCCGGTCTCGAGCAGCACGGTCCGGCCGGCGTCCAAGAGAATCTGCATCAACGGATACACACCCTCCTGTTCGAGAGGCTCGCCACCCGTCACTTCGACGAGCTGCGTGTCGAGATCGAGCACTCGGCGCGCCGCCTCCTCGACGTCCATCTCTTCGCCACCGGAGAACGCGTACGCGGAGTCGCACCACACGCACCGCAGCGAGCAGCCGGTGAGCCGCACGAACGCGCAGGGAAACCCGGCGCGCATCGATTCTCCCTGGAGAGAGCGGAAGATTTCGGTGACCCGGAGAGTGTTCACGGGGCCGGCCGTCACTCCTCGACCCGAAGAAGGCCGTGCAGCATGTTCATGCCGCAGGTGAACGGGAACTCGCCCGCGCGCTCGGGCACGACGCGAATGCGGGTCTTCGCGTGAGGCTCGAGCGCCTGGCGGATGCCGAACTCGGGCAGCACCACCTCGTCGCTGCAGGGGCTGGACTCCTGGCGGTCGAAAACGAGCGTCAGCGGGACGCCTTTTTTCGCGATGACCACTTCGGGATCGTATCCGCCGGAAACGGTGATCGTCGCCTCCTGCGCGGCCCCTCCGGGGGCGGACGCGGGCGCGGCGACCCCTTCGCGGCGGCGCACGCGGAAGAAGTAGACGTACAGAAAAACGAGGAAAGCCGCGCCGAGCCCGAGCGCCGCGATCCGGTCCGCGGACCAGGCGAAGGCGAGGGTCAACGGCGCCGCCCCGCCAGGCGCAGGCTGTTCGCGACGACCGACACCGAAGAGGCGGCCATTGCCGCGGAGGCGAGCATCGGCGAGAGCATCCACCCCGTGAAGGGGTAGAGGAGCCCGGCCGCCACCGGAATTCCGAGGACGTTGTAGGCAAAGGCGAAAAAGAGGTTCTGCCGGATTGTTCCGAGCGTCTGGCGGGAAAGCGCGATCGCTTCCGGAACCGACCTGAGATCTCCTCCCACGAGAGTCACGTCCGACGCCTCGATCGCCACGTCCGCGCCGGCGCCGATCGCGATCCCGACGTCGGCCTGCGCGAGTGCCGGCGCGTCGTTCACACCGTCTCCGACCATCGCGACGACGTCCCCGGCCCGCTGGAGCTCGACGACTCTGGACGCCTTGTCCGCCGGCAGGACCTCGGCGAAGACTTCGTCGATGCCGACGCGCGCCGCAATCGCCCGCGCCGTCGGCTCGCGGTCCCCTGTCACCAGGATGACGCGGAGCCCCAGTGCCCGGAGGCTTCCGATCGCCTCGGCGGACCCGGGTTTCTCGCGATCGGCGACGACCAGGAGGCCCAGGACGTTTCCGTCCGCGGCCACCAGGAGAGGCGTCTTGCCCTCTCGGGCGAAGCGCTCCGCGTCTTCCGCGACTTCCGAGAAATCCACGCCCTCTTCCTGAAAGAGCCGGGCATTGCCGACCAGGATGCGCCGGCCAGCGACGGTGCCGACGACCCCGCGGCCCGTCCTGGATTCGAAGGCCGAGACGTCCGGAAGCGAAATCCCCTTCTCCTCCGCGGACGCGACGAGCGCGCCGGCTAAGGGGTGCGCGGAACTCTTCTCGAGCGCGGCCGCCAGCCCGAGCATCTCGGCGTCGGACGTGCGCGCCAGCCGCACGCGGTCCGTCACCCGCGGACGTCCTTCCGTGACGGTTCCGGTCTTGTCGAGCAACACCGCCGTAATCGACTTCGCCCGCTCGAGTGCCTGCGCGTTCTTGAAGAGAATTCCGGCGTCCGCCCCGCGACCCGTGCCGACGAGGATCGCCGTCGGAGTCGCCAGGCCCAGGGCGCACGGGCAGGCGATCAGCAGGACGGAGGCGAGCGCGACGGTCGCAAAGAGCGCCCGAGGCTCCGGACCGGCCACATACCACGCCACCCACGCGACCGTTCCGATCCCGAGCACGACCGGAACGAACACGCCGGCGATCCGGTCCGCGAGCTTCTGGATCGGAGGCTTCGTCGCCTGCGCTTCGTGCACGAGACGGACGATTTGCGCGAGCGCCGTGTCGGACCCGACCGCGGTCGCCTCTATTTCGATCGCCCCCTGCTGATTCAGAGTGCCGCCGAGCACCCGGTCGCCGGTAGACTTTTCCGCCGGCAGAGACTCGCCGGTCACCATCGATTCATCGACCGCCGAACTTCCGGACCGGACGATCCCGTCCACCGGCACCGCGTCACCCGGTTTGACGGCCAGGCGGTCGCCTACGGACACCTCCGACAACGGCACCTCGAGCTCGACGCCCTTGCGGATCAGGCGCGCCGTTTTGGGGGCGAGGTTTAAGAGCTTCCGGATCGCGGCGGAGGTCCGCCCGCGCGCCCGCGTCTCGAGCCAGCGGCCGAGCAGCACCAGCGTGATGATCACGCCGACGGCTTCGTAATACACGTGGCCCGCGGCGCCAGCCTCGGCGAACCGCGACGGGAACAGAGTCCCGGCGGCGGAGAGAAGGAGCGCGGCCGTCGTCCCGAGCCCGACTAAGGTGTCCATGTTGGCCGTGCGGCGGCGGAGCGTGCGGACCATTCCCGACAGAAATGGCCAGCCGGCCCAGAAGTAAACGGGAAGCGTCAGAAGCAGTAGAAGAAGGTCTCGCCCGGCAAAGCGGATGCCCGACATCGAGAGCACGACGACCGGGAGAGTCAGGGCGGCCGCGGCCGCCGTGCGCCGAAGGACCGAACGCTGCCCGGCGCGCGCGCGGCGTTCCTCCTCGTCCCCGGAGACTTCCGACGCGGGCCGGGCGTCGTAACCGCTGGCGCGCACCGCCTCGATCAGCCTGGCCGGCCGCAGGTTTTCTCCGCGCACCTGCGCTGTGCCCGTCCCGAAATTCACGGAGGCCTCGTGGACCCCTGGAACTTTCGCCAGGGCCTGCTCGATGGTCGAGACGCACGAGGCGCAATGCATCCCATCCAGCGCGAGCGAGATCGTCTCCCCTCGTTCCTGCCGGGGCAGACGCGGAGCGGCGGGAGGCATGCGGGCAGCCGGCGGGGCGGAGCTCGCCGGGGCCGGCGCGCCGAAGAGCGGCAGGGTCTTTCCGGGGCGCAGGAACGGGGAGGGAGGCGACATGGGCTCGCGGGATCGCTTTCCGCTCGAGAATCCCGCGGGGTCCCGGTCGAAGCGGGCCGCGCACCCGGGCCCGCAAAAGAAGAAGTCACGCCCCTGGTGTCGCCGTTTCGCGGGCGCGCGGGTCGGTTCGACAGCCATTCCGCAAACGGGATCGGTCCTGAGGGCCACGGGAGAACTACGCTCGCCGGCGGCAGTCAGTCGCCGGACGGCGCGCGATGGCGCCGGGACCGGGCGGGACACCAGGACGGGGGCGGCCGTGTCGCCCATCCAAAGGCGGGCCCTCGCAGAGGACGGTCCCGCTCACGCCCCGGGAATGGGTTGCGCCGGTCCGCGAGAGGAGCCGAGCGAAATCGTCCGCCCGCCGTTGCCGGAGAGGAGCGAGAGCGCGGCCGTGTACGCGAACCCGTTGAAGAAAACCAGCAGGAACGGAACGCCGACCCAGTAGTTCTGGACGACGGCGAAAACGGTGGCGGCGAGGAAGTAGCCGGCCAGGAGGATCTCCCCGGCGAGCGAAGCGTTTCCTTGCGACCGGTATTTCTTGCTGCGCCATTCCCCCGAGCCGCCCTCGATCGAGTACTTGGGCGTCCGCGTGAAGTCGCTCTTTCGATCGAACAGCCCTTCGAGGACGGCATGCAGGTTGTTCAACGAGAGCCCGATGCCGAGTGACATGAGAAACGGCATGCATTTCACGGTGGGCCGCCAGTCGCGTCCGAT
>JBBQDF010000122.1:0-7559 GCA_038319475.1 Thermoanaerobaculia bacterium | reverse complement strand
TCGAGGGTGGCTAAGCTCGCCCCGAGAGGAGTCTCCCGACCAGAGGGAGGGAGGAGCCTCTCGGGGCGGGAGCCGTAGCGAACGAAGGGACGAGGCGAACGGTCGAGGCCGCATCCGGCCGAGCCGTTCGCCGGTGCCTTCGCCGCGCACGGCGAAGGCACGTCCCGCAGTGAGCGAAGGCGACGGTTACCCCGGGATATACCCCCGAATCGTCCTGACCGTCACCCCCGGCTTCGTCGCCACCTCGACACCGCGATATTCGCCGGGCGCTTTTGTCGACGTGCTGCGGTACGCCACGATGTACTGGGAGCGAAGCTCCTCTTCGATGCGCCGGGTGACCTCCGCCATCTTCGAGGCGCTTCCGATCGAGAACACTTCGCCTCCCGACTCCGCCGCGATTTCTTTCGTGATCCGGCGGGACTTGAAGTCCGTCAGAGGGATGTTGACGGCGATGAAGTAGATCGGCGCCCCCGCGGAGCGCGCGTAACGTAAGAGCACGTCGTAGTCGACGTGCGAGCGGTTGTCGTCCCCGTCGGTGACCACGATCAGCGCTTTGCGTCCCTGGAGCGTGCGGAACTGGTAGAGCCCGAGCACCATGGCGTCGTAGAGCGCGGTAGCGCCTTCGGCCCTCACCTCGCGCGCGGCCTTCTGGAGCGCCTGCGAATCGGATGTCAGATCCTGAAGAAACCGCGGCTTGTCGCGAAACTCGATGACGAACCCGTGGTCCTTTTCCCGCATGAGCGTTTTGAAGAGCTCCGCGGAAGCCTCATGGACGAACGGCATCCCCTTCTCCATCGAACCGGACGCGTCGACGACGAGCCCGATGTTCAGCGGCAGGTTCTCGGCGATCTCGAAGCCGCTCACGGGCTCCGGGTGGCCGTCTTCGCGGATGGTGAAGTCCTCCCTGGCGAGCCCCTTGACGAAGTGACCCGCCTTGTCGAGCGCCGACACGTGCAGCTGGACGACGTCGACCCGCACGCTTTCAACGGTCGTGCTCGGGCCGCGGAGCATCCGCATGTCGTTCGACTCCCTGCCATCTTCGCCGAACGCCGTCGCGCGGAGGTAGTTTGCGCGCGTGTATTGCGCGTAGGGAACGGTGATCTCGTAGGGGCCTGACGTCCAGCTGCCGATCTTTTTTTCGTCGAGAAAGAGCTCGACTTTTTTCGCGACCCCACCGGCGATCGACTGCACGGCGACCTTGATCCGGACACGGCCTTCCGCGGGCTCCGGCTGCGGAAGGACGCGGACCGCCACGCGCGCGTTTCCCTCGTTGATCGCCCAGGCGTCCTCGTCGACCACGCGCCCGCCCTCGTCGTACCCGACGGCCCGCAACGTCTGCCGGCGCGGCACGTTGCCGAGGTCGATCTCGACGGTGTAGGGCGGCCGGGTCCGGGCGAGGAGCAGCTTGTCGTCCAGGTAGAACTCGACTTTTCGAATCGGCGGCTGCACTTCCGCCTCGAGCCGCAAGAGGCCCACCGGAGCTTCCTTGGCCGGGGGAAGGATCCTGAGCAGGGGCTCGGACGTTTTCGCGGGCGTTCCCACGGCCTCGTCGGCGATCACGATCCCCTCCGCGTCGGGCAGCGTGCTCGCTTCGGCGGGGGCCATCTCCGGACGGAAGGCCGCCGAGACCTCCGGGATCAAGAGCTCGACTTCGCCGTCGCCGACCACGTGGCCGCCGTCCGGGTCCGTGAAGACCAGTTTCAGCCGGTAGGAGCCGGGCTTGACGGCCCTCAGAAACGAGTAGGAGAAGGCGGCCCCCGAAGCGAGCGACGCGGTGATGGGGTAATGGAAACTCTGGGAGATCTCGCCGTTCTGGAGCAGCGTGCCCTGCAGGTGCCCGGAAAAGCCGCGGACCCCGCGGGCGGAAAGCCCCTTCGTCAGCTCCGGGGAGGCGAGCCGGATCCGAACGACCGTCTTGCCCGACGCCATCCCGAGGAACTCCGAAGAGATCTCCAGCGGAAATTTCCCGACCCGGGTGTTCAGCTCGGTCCCCTTGCGCTTCTGCGCGAAGACGGGGCCGGCGGTCGCGAGAGCGAGGCAGAGGGCGAGGAGAAATCGCAGGTTTTTCATTCTTCTCGAACGAACCGATCGAAAGGGCTGCGCCATTCCCGCCTGGAGAGCGAGAGGGGGCAGACGGGAGGCGGGAGGGGTGAAGGAATCCAATCGCCGCATGCCCTGCGCCCGTCTCAACCGTCTCAACGGCCGCGACAGCGCTACGCGCCGACCGCCACGAGGTCCGTCTCCTCCACCTTCAAACCCGCAAAAAATCCGGCAACGGCGTCCCGAAAATCCTGCGGTGTCTCGAGCTCCGAGATGCGGACCCGGAGGGCGCGGCCATCCGGCAAGCCATGCGTGTACCAGCCGGTCATCGTTCGGAGCTTGTGGAGCGCTTCCTTGCGCTCGAACGCCATGGCCTCGATCGCCGTGAAATGGCCGAGCATCAGGTCCCGGCGCTCGTCGAGAGTCGCTTCGCGCGGCTCCCGGCCGGACAGCAGGTCCGCCGTCTGCCGGAAGATCCACGGGTTCTTCATCGTGGCCCGCCCGATCATCACGGCGTCGCAGCCGGTCCGCCGGAGCATCTCGAGCGCGTCCGCCGGAGAGTCGACGTCTCCGTTCCCCACGACCGGGATCGAGAGGTGCGCCTTCAGCTCCGCGATCCGGTCCCGGTCGGCACGTCCCGTGTACATCTGCCGCGCCGTGCGCGCGTGCATCGCCACCGCCGCGACGCCTTCGTCCTCGCACATCCGACCGAGGTCGAGAAAATTGATTCTCGCGGTATCGAGTCCCAGCCGGAACTTCACGGTCAGCGGAATCGTCAGGCGGCGCTTGACCTCCCGGACGATGTCCCTCGCGAGGGGCAGGTCCCCCATCAGGGCGGCCCCCGAGCATCCCTTCAGGACCTTGTTCGCGGGACAGCCCATGTTGATGTCGCACACGTCCGGAGAAAGTTCCTGGACGATATCCGCCGCCGCCCCCATGCGCGCCGCGTCCGAACCGTAAATCTGGATCGAGAGGGGACGTTCCTCGTCCGAAAAGATCATCTTGCGCATCTGCCGCGCGTTCCCGCGGCTGATCGCCTCCGAAGAGATGAACTCCATCGTGACGAGACCGACCCCTCCGATGCGCCGAAGCATCAGCCGGTACACGTGGTCCGTGATGCCGGCCATGGGGGCGAGCACCAGCGGGGGATCGACCACGACGTTCCCGAAAAAAGGCATGCCGGGCGATTCTAGATGGTACGGGGGAGCACACCAACCGGCGCCGGCCTTTGAGTACTATCCGCCGCGAAAAGGGGCTTTCGATGGGATCGAACGGTGCGCCTGAGAGGAATTCTCGATGAACGCGGACGGCCCGTGGATCCGCAGCCGGCGCTTCGACCTCATCTTCCTGACCGGTTCCGGGGTCCTCGTTTTCCTGCCCTATCTGTCCTACGGACTTCTCCGGAACCTGGGCCGCTCCTCGGAGAGCGCGAGCCTGATCGTCGGCCTCCTGGTGACGCTCTTAGTCGGCGGCCCGCACATGTACTCGACGTATCTCCGGACCGCCCTCGAGCCCGGGTTTCGCGAGCGCTTCGGAATCCTCACGTACGCGCCGCTCGTGATCATCCCCTCCCTGGTGATCCTGGGATGCGTCTACTCGTTTCTCACTCTTCTGACCGGTTTCTTCTTCTGGGCGTCCCTCCACGTGACGCATCAGGCGCAGTACATCTCCGAAACCTACCGCCGCAAGGGCTCGAGGCGGACGACGCCGGCGGACCGCTGGCTCGACGGGGCCGTCATCCTCGGAGCCCTGTACACGGTGGCGATGTACAGGTTCGTGGAAGATAGGTTCACGCTCGGCTCGTCCACGCTTTTCTTCCCGCCGTTTCTGAAGCATCTGTGGGTGGCGCGGGCGTTCACCGTCGGCTTCGCCGCCCTTTTCCTCTTCTACGCGGTGCGAACCGCCCGCGAGATCCGGCAGGGCGCCTCGAACTGGCCGAGACTCGTCTTCATGGCGACCACGGTCTCACTCGCGTTCATCGTGCCTTTGTTCGAGAACCTCGACATCGCGTTCCAGGGCTTCAACACCTGGCACTCACTCCAATATCTGGCGCTGACCTGGTTCATCCTGAGCCGTAAGGCAGACCGTGGAGAAATCGTGAGCCGGCTCGTCCAGCGCCTCGCCGGCATCACCCATACCGGCCGCTTCTACGGGGCGATGATCGGCGCGACCCTGATCTCCGGCCTCGTGTACCTGACGCTGTGGAAAGGGTTGAAGATGCCATCGGACCGCAGCTACTACGTGGTCGTGCTCTCGTTTCTGCTGATCCACTATTTTTACGACCACATCCTCTTCCGTGAGTTTGCGGCCCTGGACGCGCGCACCGCGGCGGCACCGGGCTCGGATGAGCTCCTCGACGCTCAGCTCTTCTGCCGGCGCAGCTCCTCGTAAGAGCCAACGGGCCTGTATCCACCCGGTTTCTGAAAGAGATCGGGGTCGGCTCCCACGTTTATGTCGACCAGATGCACGTCGAGAGCGGGCTCGTACTCCTCCTCCCCCTTCTTGCGCTGGTGCTCGATTCTTATGGGGAGCCTCTCGAAGTCACGGGCGGCCCAGACGATCACCCGGTCTCCAGACGGAAGATCCATCTGGTAGCGGTCGCAGGGATGTCCAGCGAGAGCCGCGTCGGCGATCTTCGTGAGCTCCGCGTGGAAACGTGACGCGTACGCCTGGGAGTCAAACCGCGGTTCGAGCGGGTACCCGGGCACGATCTCGTCGGCCGGGCCCCAGGTCTCCTCGAGAACCGTCCGGGTCGACGGGCGGAACTGCCAGGTCTTCTTCAGGTCCGGGCGGAGAACCTTGACGAGCGGCGCTCCGTCGACCTTGCCCTCGACGCGGCCCCACTCACCGCGGACCGCGATCTGGTACCGCTCGCCGGTCGAGTAAACGACCGCCGCCCGGTACCCGTCCTTCGAGATCATCCGCAGGCCTCCGCAGGAGGAGAAAAGGAGCGCCACGGAGAGCAGCGCCGCCGCGGGAGATCTGCGGGAAATCGTCATGTTCCGTCCTCCCGGGGGGATCATCCCTCATCGTCGCCCGCATGCTCGTCGCCGGCCCGCCGGTCGGCGTCGCCAGAACCGCGGAGGCGGAAATCGGCCGGGGCGGATAATCCCTCCCGCATGGCCTGGTGGGAATCCTGGTTCGGCGAGGAGTACCTCGAGCTGTACCCGCACCGGGATCTCGCCTCTGCCCGCAGGGAAGTCGCGTTCGCGCTGGCGCGGCTCGGCTCCGAGCCGACGCCTCTTCTCGACCTCTGCTGCGGAAATGGACGTCATTCCCTGCGCTTCGCGGAGCGCGGCGCCCTGCCTGTGGGACTCGATTACTCGGCGCCGCTTCTCGAGCTCGCGCAGGCGCGCAACCAGGCGCTGCGACTGGTCCGCGGCGACATGCGCGCTCTGCCCTTTCCCGAGGGCTCCTTCCGCTCGGTCGTGAATTTCTTCACGAGTTTCGGCTACTTCCGGGCCGAGGCCGACAACTTCGCCGTGGTCGCCGAGATCGCGCGCGTGCTCGAGCCGGGGGGACGCGTGCTCTGCGATACCTTCGGCTTGAATCACGTGCTCTCGCGTCTCGTCGCGGAGGAGAACCGCGCGACCGGAGGGCGGGAGTACAGGATCCGCCGCTGGTGGAATGAAGAGACCCGGAGAATCGAGAAGGAAATCGAGGTGCGCCGCGACTCCTCGACCGAAACCTTTCGCGAGAGCGTGCGGGCCTACTCGGCGGAGGAGCTGACCGGGATGTTTGAGAAGGCGGGGCTCGACATCGAAGCCACCTGGGGAGACTTCGACGGAACGCCAGTCGGGCCGGACTGCCCGCGGCTCATCGTGCTGGCGCGGAAGCGATGAGCGGCCCCGTCATTCCCTTCGAGCGGTATCCCGGGATTTCCCCGCTGTTCCGGCGGTTTCTCTCCGGGCTGCCGGAATTCTTTCCGGACGCTCCGACGATCGAAGCCGCCGCGGAGCGCGGCCGCCGCCTTCTCGGCAGGCCGTCGCGCGTCCCCGCCGGCGCCTTCCGGTTCCGCGGGAAGGCCTCGGCGGCGCGGGCGGAAGACCTCGCCGCCGGCCGTGCGGTGGCCGTCGTGGCGGGACACCAGGTCGGCCTGTTCACGGGGCCGCTCTTCACCATCACGAAGGCGTTCGACGCCATCCGCGTCGCGCGCGAAATCTCCGACCGCGGCGTGCCGTCCGTCCCCGTCTTCTGGGCGCTCACCGACGATCACGACCTCGAGGAAGTGGCGCGGACGGCTCGTCCCGGCCGGGAAGGCCCGGAAGTGCTGGTGCTGGAAGGCGCGGACCGCTCGAACCGCGCGCCGGTCGGGCGGCGCACACTCCCGGAGGGGGTCACGCCGATCCTCGACGCGTTTGCCGCCGATGCGCGCGCGCCCGGATCCGAGGAGATCCTCGAAACGGTGCGCCGCCGCTACTGCCCGGGGGCGACGTATGGCGAGGCCTTCATCGAATCCCTTCTCGATCTCGCTCCCGATGGCCTGCTCGTTCTGGACCCTTACCAGGAGAGCCTTCGCGAGGCGTCCGCGGCCTTCTTTTACGAGGCGGTCCGGCTGGAGGCGGCGTTACGGGAAGCGCTCAGGGAGGGCAGCGCGCGGCTCGAAGCGGCGGGCCTGCCGGTGCCCGTTGCGTTCCGCGAAGAGGTGTTTCCGTTCTTCACGATCGAGAAGGACGAGCGGCGCCGCGTCGAATCCGTGCCGGAAGCGGCGGCGCGGATCGCGAGCGGCGAGAGCTGGGTCTCCTCCGACGTTCTGACGCGTCCGGTTCTGAAGTCCTGGCTGATGCCGGTCACCGCCGCCGTGCTCGGACCCGCCGAGATCGCGTACCACGCGCAGTCGCTGCCCCTGTTCCGCGTCTTCGACCTGGAGCCTCCGGTGCTTCTGCCCCGGTCGTTCGTGATTGCGATCGGTCCGCCGGAACGCCGCGCGATGGAGACCCTGGGGATCACGCGGGAGAACCTGCTCGTCCCTCCGCCGGAAAGCGGTCCCGTGGAGGTCCCGGGCGCGGCGGTCCTCGACAGCGCGGCGACGAACGCGGGAAAAGCGCTCGACGCCCTGGAGCCGGACCTCCGCGCGCTCGATCCGACGCTCGTGGGCGCCCTCGAAAACACGAAGCGGAAAGTCGCGTACCAGCTGGAGCAGTTGAAGGAGCGCATGAAAAAGGCGGTGGACAGAAAGGACGAAGTCGCGAACAGCCGCCGCAGGCGCCTGGACACGATGCTCCTGCCTCAGGGAACGCCCGCCGAGCGACTCTACCCGCCGCTCGTTCCGCTGCTCGCATACGGCCCGGCGGCTCTCGAGAGCATCCGGGAGGCGGCGCGCGGATCCCTCGAAGGGGCCACCCTCGCCGAGCTCGGAACGGACGGGACCGAAGGCCGGGGGGATGGGGGCGCCGATGGCCGTTGAGATCCTGGCGATCGCCGCGCATCCCGACGACATCGAGCTCGGCTGCGCCGGAACACTGATCCGGTGGAAATCCCGGGGCGGACGCTTCGGGATTGTCGACCTGACCCGGGGC
>JBBQDF010000121.1:0-7609 GCA_038319475.1 Thermoanaerobaculia bacterium | reverse complement strand
ATCCCAGCCCCCTCCAGAGCGCGCGGGAAAGGTGTTCACCTCACCGGCGGATACGCTCGCACCGGGAGGAGTCTCCTGACCGGAGGGAAGGAGGAGCCTCTCGGTGCGGGAGCCGGAGCGAACGGAGTGATCAGGCGAGCGGTCGAGGCCGCATCCGGCCGAGCCGCTCGCCGGTGCCTTCGCGGCGCGAAGGCAGATCACGGAGTGAGCGGAGGCGACGGTCGAGGCCCCATCCGGCCGAGCCGCTCGCCGGTGCCTTCGCGGCGGCTAAGGCAGATCCCGGAGTAAGCGGAGGCGACGGTATCGGCGCTTCGATCTTGATCGTGGTCGCGATGTGGCGCGTATCCTTGTCGAGATAACGGAGCGTGACGGGCTCGCCCACCTTGAGATCTCCGCCGCTGATCTTCGTGGCCGCTGTCCACGCGAGAGACGTCTCGCGCCCGGACACGTCGCGAATCGAGAACGTCTTCCTGCCGGAATCGACGCCGGAAACGCGACCTGAAAGCGAAATCCCATGGGCCCTCGCACGCACGGCGGGAGGCCTCGCCGCCGCCGCGGGATGAATGGGAGGGCCGAACTGCCGGCTCGCGGCCGCGCGTCGAGTCGGCAAGGGAGGCGTGGGCGGCCCCGCGGAGGCCTGAGCCTCGACGAGCCACAGCGAGATCAGGCTCGTCAGGAGGATCGACGCCAGGCTGCCGGTCATCATCGACCCTCCTTCGCTCTGGAGCCTAGGAAAGGTCGAGTGAACGGAAGGTGAACCCGCCGACTCGCCCGGCACCAGGGCGTCGAGGACTCCATCATTGCGGCGGCTCGAGAAATTCCCTTCCGTCCCGCCCCAGCCCGGCGATCAGGTCCGAGTAGAGCCGCACGGATTCTTCGACCGCAGAAATCTCGATCTGTTCGTCGGCCGCGTGCGCATGCGCGATTTCTCCCGGTCCGACGAGCAGGGGAATGCCCCAGCGACCCAGAAGGGGCAGGTCGCACGCGAAGGAGACCACCTCACCGCGCGGCGTGCCGCGCGGCCTGCCGAACAGGATCCTCTCGGAGCGATAGGGGACTGTGATCTCCCCTCTTCCACGGGCCGCCGCCTCGACCTTCGCGAGGACCGCCGCCGTGGAGGCCCCGGTGCGCACCAGAATTTCCGCGCGAGCCGTCTCGGCAATCACGTTCGGCGCAGTCCCCCCGGCGATCACCCCGATGTTGACCGTCGTCTCCCCGAAGATCGGATCGGTCGGGAGGTCCACCGCCCGGACCTCCGCGAGGAAATCCAGGAGCGGACCGATCGCCGAGCGCACTCCTCCCGCCGGGGTCAGCGACGAGTGCGCCGCGACGCCGCGCGTTTCGATTGTCAGCCGAACGCACCCTTTGGAGCCGCCGGCAAACCGGTTCCCGGTCGGCTCTCCGCCGACGAGGAACTCGCCAGAACGCGGGTCGGCGTTGGCCGCCCGCGCCCCGTCGGACCCGCGCTCCTCGCCGACAAGGAGGAGGAGCCCCGCTTCGTTCGCCGCCGGAGACCGATCCTCGAGCGCCACGATCATCGCGGCCAGGCTTCCCTTGGCGTCGCAGGCGCCGCGGCCGAACAGGACCCCGCCCTCCCTCCGCGGGTCGAGGAAGGGAGGCACGGTGTCGGCGTGCGTCGAAAGAACCACGGGGGCACGCCCTCCGCCCGAAGCGAAGAGGTTTCTCCGGCCCGGAGACACGGGAATCGACTCGCACCGCCAGCCCGCCCGAGAAAGGCGGCGCTCGACAAACGAGACGACTTCTTCCTCCGCGCCGGTGACCGAAGGGATCGCGACCAGCGCCTCGAGAAGCTCGCGGACGCGCAGCGCCGGATCCGTCACGGGGCAGAGACGCTCGAGCCGGCCCGCGGCGTCGATGGCGCCGGGGCTTCCTGAGTCCCGGAAGAGCGGCGCGAAACCCTCGTTCCTCGAGCGGGCATCGGAGAATCATAGACTCCGCACATGCGAAAACTTTTTCTGGTACTCGCCGGCATTGCCGCGTGTTCTGGCGCATCCGAGGAGCCGACGGCGGAGGCGCCTTTCGATCTCGTCTTCGAAGGGGGGCGCGTCGCCGACGGAACGGGGGCGCCACTCTTCTCCGCGGACGTGGGCGTGCGGGCGGGCCGAATCGCGGCGATCGGCAGGCTCGGGGGCCGGCCGGCGCGGCGCCGGATCGACGCCCGCGGCCTCGTCGTCGCGCCGGGCTTCATCGACCTCCTCGGGCAGTCCGAGTACAACGTGCTCGTCGACAAGCGCGCCGCGTCCAAGATCACGCAGGGCATCACGACGGAAGTGACCGGAGAAGGCGACTCGATCGCGCCGCTCGACGACGCGGCGATTGCCGAAAACCGCGACACCTACGAAAAATATGGCGTGCGCCCGGACTGGAAGAGTCTGGACGGCTACTTCCGGTCGCTCGAGCGCCGCGGCAGCGCGATCAACCTCGCCACCTTCGTCGGCTCGGGGAGCGTCCGATCGATGGTGGTCGGAAAGGAAAACCGGAAGGCCACGCCGGAGGAACTCGCCCGCATGGAGCGGATCGTCGATCAGGCGATGCGGGAAGGCGCGCTCGGCGTCTCCTCCTCGCTTCAGTACATCCCGAACATCTACTCGTCGACCGAGGAGCTGATCGCGCTGGCAAAGGTCGCGGCCCGTTACGGCGGCGCCTATTTCACGCACCAGCGCTCGGAATCCGGCCGCATCGACGCCTCGCTCGACGAAGTCTTCCGGATCGCGAAGGAAGCCGCCATTCGCACGCAGATCTGGCACTTGAAGACGGCGTACCGGCCGAATTTCGGCCGCATGCCGGCGGTGTTGAAGCGCATCGAGGAGGCCCGCGCGCAGGGGCTCGACGTCGCGGCGAATCAATATCCCTACGCCCGCGCCTCCAACGGCCTCGACGCGTGCCTGCCACCGTGGGTTCGCGAAGGCGGACGAGAGGCGCTCTTGAAACGCCTCGCGGATTCCGCCACCCGGGACCGCGTCAAGACCGACATGGATCGGGCGAGCACGGAATGGGAGAACCAGTACGCCGGGTCGGGCGGCCCGGAAGGGATCCTGGTGGCCTCGGTCCTGGCGCCCGCGTTGAAGCCGCTCGAGGGGAAGACGATCGCGGAGATCGCGAAGGCCCAGGGGAAAGATCCGCGGGACGCCGTCATCGACATCGTGCTCGCCGATCGCGCGAACTCGTACTGCATCATCTCGATCATGGACGAGGCGGACGTGCGGACCGCTCTCGCCCATCCGCTGGTCTCGTTCGGAACAGACTCCGGAGCCCATGCGACGGACGGGATCCTGTCGAAGGAGGGCTCGCATCCGCGGGGGTGGGGCTCGACCGCCAGGATCCTCGGGCATTACGTCCGGGACGAAAAAGTTCTGAGGCTCGAGGAAGCGGTGCGCAAGATGACCTCGTTTGCCGCGGAAGCCGCGGGACTTCCCGACCGCGGGTTGGTCAAAATCGGATTCGCGGCAGACCTCGCCGTGTTCGACCCCGTGAAGGTCCGCGACCTCTCGACGTTCGTCGAGCCGAACCACTACAGCGAAGGCTTCCCCTACGTCGCCGTCAACGGCATCCTGGTGGTCGACAGGGGGGAGATGACGGGCAGGACGCCCGGCCGGGCCCTGCGCGGACCGGGATACCGGCGGTAGCCGGGCACAGATCGCGCCGCGCGCGGCGCGCCAGCCATCATGCCCGGCGAGCAGCGGATTTTTTTCGACCCCCGCGATCGGCGGTGGCGCCGATTCACGCGGCGCGTCGAGATCGCATCCGCTTTCCTGTCCGTGGTCTTCGGGGCGCTCCTCGCCGCGATCCTCGTCAATCCCGCGTTGCCCGTCGTCGGCGTGCCCTCCTCGCGGGCCCTTCCGAGCGCACGGCACGTCCTGCCAGCCGCGGTGCGGGGCACCATCGTCGGGTGGGGCAAGCTCGACCGCAAGGCGACGGTCCGATGAGACGCCTTCGGCGGAAGAGCTCAGGAGGACGCGCTCTTCGCATCCTTTCCTCGCCGGCGCATCGGGTGCTCGCCCAGGAGCGGGGAGACGTCCGGATACTTCCGTCGGACCAGGCCGAACTGATCGATGGCGTGCTTTTCGATGTGCGCCATGCCCTCGTCCATCGAGTCGGTGAAGAGAAGGAGGTCGAGGTCGCCGGGGCTGATCGTGCCCGCGGTCACCATCTCTTTCATCAGCTCCCGCAGATACGACCAGTATCCGGTGCCGAAGATGACCACCGGGAAATTCGCAATCTTCTTCGTCTGGATCAGCGTGAGCGCCTCGAACAGCTCGTCCATGGTGCCGACGCCGCCCGGCATCACGACGAAGGCATAGGAATACTTGACGAGCATGACCTTTCGGACGAAGAAGTATTTGAAGGTCACGCGCCGGTCCAGGTACGCGTTTAACTTCTGCTCCTGCGGGAGCACGATGTTGCATCCGATCGAAGACCCCCCGGCCTCGCGGGCGCCGCGGTTGGCGGCCTCCATGATGCCGGGGCCGCCACCCGTCATCACCGTGAATCCGAGGCCCGCCAGACGCTGACCGGCCACGCGGGCGAGCTGGTAGTACGGGTGGTCCTCCGGAAAGCGCGCGGAGCCGAAGACCGTGACGCAGGGCCCCACGAAATGGAGGGCCCGGAACCCCCTGACGATTTCCCTGAGGATGGTCAGGACCGAATAAAGCTCGCGGCGGCGCGAGCGCGGCCCCTCCAGGAAGTATCGCTCCACGGGTCGTGGCTGGGGCGGCTGGATTTCTTCCGAGCCCGTCTCCGGGGTCTGCGCGCTCACGGCGCTAGGCTATCGCGCCGCGACTTTGAAATCTGAACGGCCGCTGCGCCCGCGCGGACCCGGCGCCCGGATCGTCACCGTTTCGCGACGGCGAGCCTCGCCTGCGCGAACTCGAGCCGGGTTCGAATCTCGTCCACGGTGTCCGCTCCGGCCGTCGTCATGCCCTCCGCCGCGCTCGCGCGATCCCGTTCCGCCGCCGCTAAATCGACGTCGCCCGGCTCTTCCGCGAGATCCGCCAGGACGGACACGACGTCGTCTGACACCTCGGCGAAACCCGAAGACACCGCGAGGGAGGAAGCGGCGCCGGAGGCGCG
Organism: Thermoanaerobaculia bacterium; assembly: GCA_038319475.1. Taxonomy (GTDB): domain Bacteria; phylum Acidobacteriota; class Thermoanaerobaculia; order UBA5066; family Gp7-AA6; genus JALYUA01. The sequence goes on along the minus strand of JBBQDF010000121.1, from coordinate 2,518 downwards.
ATACGTCACGATCCCCGCCTTGAGAAGGGTCACCAGATGTGTATGGCCGGGGAGAACTCCGAGGTAGCCGAGCTCGCCGGGAAGCTGGACCTCGTCCGCCTCGGCTTCGACGACCTGCTTCTGCGGGGTCACCACGATCAGCTTCAGCCTGGATGTCATCGGTCCTCCGTTTGCGTTTCGCGAGGCAAATCAGAACGTGCTCTGGATCAGTCCGCCGTCCACCTGCAGGGTCGCTCCGGTGACGTAGCTCGCCCTGTCGCTGCACAGGAAGGCCACGGTATCTCCGATTTCCTGCGGGCGCCCGTAGCGGCCGATCGGGATCGACCGCTCGACCCGGGCGGCATACGCCTCGATCTCGACGCCCTCTTCCTCAGAGCGGATCTCGTTTAGGTGCACCTGGCGGTCCGTCAGGACGTGCCCGGGCAGGAGCGCGTTGACGAGCACGTTGTCTCGCGCGAACTCGTTCGACATGGTCCGGGTCAGAGCGGAGATCCCGGCGCGCAGCGTGCTCGAGATCGTCAGCAGGTCGCTTGGCTGTTTGGCCACGAACGAGGTGATGTGAACGATCCGGCCCCACCGGCGCTCGCGCATGGCCGGAAGGACCAGGCGCGACAGGCGCAGCACGTTGAAAAGGGTCGAATCGAGGCCCGCGTTCCATTGCTCCTCGGTGAGCGCCAGAAAACGCGCGGCGGGAGGACCGCCGGTATTGGTGATGAGGATGTCGACGGGGCCAAACGCCTCGAAGGTTAAACGGTGCCAGGCGGCGAGGTCTTCGGCACGCGTCACGTCGCAGGTCGAGGCGAGCAGGCCCTGGACGGGAACGGCGGCGGAAATCTCTTCGCGCGCCTGCCGCAGCCGCTCGGGATCGCGGCCGCAGATCGAGACGCGGCAGCCCTCGCGCGCCAGCGCGAGCGCGATCGCCTTGCCGATTCCGTTGGAGGAGGCGGCGACCATCGCGACGCGGTGGGTGAGGTTTAAGTCCATTGGGTTCGTGGTGTCGGTTGTCGGTCGCTGGTGGAAACGAATTTGTTTACCGCTTCCTCTTAGCATCCCGGGTCGCGCGTGGGACGCGCGCGGCCCGGGATGGATACGCGCGGTATGGCGCGCTCCTTTTTTTACGCGGCCTGGCCCATCTTTTCCGCGCGCTCTCTTGCTTCCTCGATGGTTCCGACCATGTAGAAGGCCTGCTCGGGCATGTCGTCGCACTTGCCGTCCACGATCTCCTTGAAGCCGCGAATCGTGTCCGCGATCTTGACGTACCGCCCTTCGAGGCCGGTGAACTGCGCCGCGACGAAGAACGGCTGGGAGAGAAAACGCTGGATCTTGCGGGCGCGGGCGACCGCCAGCTTGTCGTCCTCCGAGAGCTCGTCGATGCCGAGGATCGCGATGATGTCCTGAAGGTCCTTGTATTTCTGGAGAACGGCCTGCACCGCCCGCGCCACCGCGTAATGCTCCTCCCCGACGATCCGGGGCGAAAGGATCTTCGAGGTCGAGTCGAGCGGGTCGACGTCGGGATAGATGCCGAGCTCGGAGATCGCGCGTGAAAGAACGGTCGTCGCATCGAGATGCGCGAACGCCGCCGCGGGCGCGGGGTCCGTCAGGTCGTCGGCCGGGACGTAAATCGCCTGAACCGACGTGATGGAGCCGGTTTTCGTGGACGTGATGCGCTCCTGAAGCTCGCCCATTTCCGTGGCGAGGTTCGGCTGGTACCCGACGGCGGACGGCATCCGGCCGAGAAGCGCCGAGACCTCCGAACCCGCCTGCGTGAAGCGGAAGATGTTGTCGATGAAGAGGAGCACGTCCTGCTTCTCCTCGTCGCGGAAATACTCCGCGACCGTCAACCCCGTCAGGCCGACCCGCAGCCGGGCTCCCGGCGGTTCCGTCATCTGACCGTAGATCAGCGTGGCCTTCGACTTCGAGGGGTCCCCGGGGGTGACGACCCCCGATTCGCTCATCTCGAGGTACAGGTCGTTTCCCTCGCGGGTGCGCTCGCCGACGCCGGCGAGCACCGAGTAGCCGCCGTGCTGCTGCGCGACGTTGTTGATCAGCTCCATGATGAGAACGGTCTTCCCGACGCCGGCGCCGCCGAAGAGGCCCGTCTTGCCTCCCTTCGAATAGGGCTCCAGGAGGTCGATGACCTTGATGCCCGTCTCGAACATCTCGACCGCCGTCGACTGGTCCTCGTACCGGGGCGCCGGGCGGTGGATGGACCAGCGCTCGGTGGTCTCAATGGGACCTCGCTCGTCGATCGGCTCTCCGATCACATTCATGATCCGGCCGAGGGTCTGCTTCCCGACGGGGACCGAGATCGGCGCGCCCGTGTCGATCGCGGTCATGCCGCGGACCATTCCGTCCGTCGGTTTCATCGCGATGCAGCGCACGCGGTTCTCCCCGAGGTGCTGGGCGACCTCGGTGACGACCTCGATGGCGTGCCCCGTGGCCTTGCCGTCATCCCGGATGATGACCGCGTTGTAGATGGCCGGCAGATGCCCGGTCGAGAATTCCACGTCCAGCACGG